>JAUPWD010000021.1 GCA_030916685.1 Patescibacteria group bacterium | reverse complement strand
TCAAGGATGAGATCCTTGGCCACTTTTCGATCGTATCCGTTTGATTGAACAGTCATAGAATCGCATATTATCAGATTTCTTTCAGTATACACCCTATCAAATATTCGTGTCTTATAAAAAAATCGAGGTCGTGAATTTCCACGACCTCGAGACTTCTTGAGGCGAGCTTCCCTTCTGGGAATCAGCCGGTAAGCTGGTTGATATCCCTGACAGCGCCCGTATCGGCGGATGTCGTCATGGCAGCATAAGCTTTCAACGCGGATGAAACATTGCGATTCCGACCCAGGGGCTTCCAGGCGTCTGTACCGCGTGCTTCCATCGCTGTATACCGTGCCGTCAGTGTCGACTCTTCGACGGCGAGGTGGATGCGGCGGTTCGGTATGTCGATCTCGATGGTGTCACCTTCTTCGATCAATCCGATATCCCCTCCGGCAGCAGCTTCCGGAGAGGCGTGGCCGATCGAGAGACCAGATGTTCCGCCCGAGAAACGGCCGTCGGTCAAGAGCGCGCAGACCTTGCCCAAACCCTTCGACTTCAGATACGAGGTCGGATAGAGCATTTCCTGCATGCCGGGGCCGCCCTTGGGGCCTTCGTAAACGATGACCACGACATCGCCGGGAACGATTTGGTCGGCGAGAATCGCTTCCACCGCAGCTTCCTGCGAATGAAAAACGCGCCCGCGACCAGTGAACCTGAGAATCGACTCGTCGACGCCGGCGGTCTTGACCACGCAACCTTTCTCGGCAATGTTGCCATACAGCACGGCTAGGCCGCCGTCCTTCGAGTAGGCGTTGGCCATATCCCGAATACAACCACTGGCGCGGTCGAGATCGAGATCAGGATAATGCTCATTCTGCGAGAAGGCTACCTGACTCGGAATACCGCCCGGTGCAGCGGAGAAAAATTCTTCGAGATCAAGATCTCCAGAGCGCATCACATCGCAGTCGGAAATCATTTGGCCCATGGTGACTCCGCATACCGTAAGCGCGTCACGATTAATGAGGCCACCACGATCCAGTTCTCCGAGAATGCCCATGATGCCACCGGCGCGATGAACGTCTTCGATGTGGTATTTGCCGGTCGCCGGAGCGACTTTGCAAAGGCAGGGAACGCGACGTGAAATACGGTCGATATCGGCCAAGTTGAAATTGATATCTCCTTCCTGTGCCGCAGCCAGCAAGTGTAATACCGTATTGGTCGAGCCACCCATGGCGATATCGAGGCTGATGGCATTTTCGAAAGCCTTGAAACTCGCAATCGAACGTGGCAGAGCGGAGACATCATCCTCTCCATACCAGCGATTGCAGAGCTCCACGATCACTTGCCCTGCCTCCAGAAAGAGGGTTTTGCGCTCCGCGTGCGTGGCGACGATAGTGCCATTTCCCGGCAGAGCGAGACCCAGGGCTTCCATCAGGCAGTTCATCGAGTTGGCAGTGAACATGCCCGAACACGATCCGCAGGTCGGACAAGCAGAGCGCTCCATGTCGGCGACTTCTGCATCCGATACATCGGCATTGGGACCAGCGACCATGGCGTCGACGAGATCAATCTTCGAGATATTTCCCGCACGGATGATTTTTCCGGCTTCCATCGGTCCGCCGGAAACGAACACAGTCGGAATGTTGAGTCGCAGACTGGCCATCAGCATGCCCGGCGTGATCTTGTCGCAATTCGAAATGCAGACCATGGCATCGGCGCAATGCGCATTGACCATGTACTCGACCGAATCGGCGATCAGCTCACGTGAGGGCAGTGAATAGAGCATGCCGCCATGACCCATGGCGATGCCGTCATCGACTGCGATGGTGTTGAATTCTTTGGCGACGCCACCGGATACTTCGATTTGACGGGCAACGAGTTGACCGAGATCCTTCAGGTGCACATGACCCGGTACGAACTGAGTGAAGGAATTCACCACGGCGATGATCGGCTTTTCGAAATCGCCATCTTCCATGCCGGTGGCGCGCCACAGAGCGCGGGCGCCGGCCATATTGCGGCCGTGCGTGGAGGTGCGTGAGCGGTAGTCAGGCATTTTCGATACTCCCATTTTGCTGTTAATGAAGGCTACTCGAAATGAGTAGTTGGGCTATTTATAGCGCTTTTTCTAGCATTTTGTCAATAAAAAAAGCCTCGGAAGATAATGCTCGTTACAAGCATCCTCTCCGAGGTAAAACGTTGTTCGGGTGGTGTCATAGCCACCAAAGGAAATCGCGATAGGCCAATGGAAGGCCGTCATTCTTCGGATCCGGGAAGATCCAGTGAAGTACCGGGCTCCCGGGCATCTCTTTCGCGAAGACCTTGACATCAATCCGTCCATCCATGCGGTAGCCGATCGTCACCTTGGCATCCGGAGGATAGCAGAAGTCTGCGAGAGGTGTGACGCACTCTTCGGCCATTACTTGAACAATTTCATTGTCATACGGGACTATATCGTCGCCGTATGAGTTGCGGTGTTTCAATCGGAGAACCGGTTCTTTTTCAAGCCATCGCTCATCAAAGTAATCCTGTAATGTTGCTCCGATACGACGCTGTTTGATCAGCGTTTGCATGCGACGGGACTTGCCTGCTCCTATCGGCTGTGGCTCGAATATGAGTGGATCCCGTGGCCGATCGAATTTCAGATCCCAACTGTGGTCACGCATGATCTGAAATTCAGAGTAGCGCTCCATTGTATCGGCGAATCCATCGATGAATTCACGGATTTCCGAATCGAGACCCGAATTGAGATACATGCAGAGCACAGCATCGCGCCTCACATAGTCCAGAAAGCAGCTCTGCTGATACTGGGTCATCCAGTCCATCATCTGCCGATGCAAACCGTTGGCGAAAAGAACCTGGTCGGGCAATGCCGCAATCAATCCGCGAAGCTCCTCGGACTGGCGCATATGACGCATATTCTCGTTGCTCGTCCACTCGAGAATTTCCGCGTCTGTCGGTTCAGCGGAAGTAATAATACCACAGGCACCGGTCATGATTTTGTCCCCTTGAGTCGTTGTTAAGGTGAAATGATCCCCTGTATTCCGGAAATCGCAGAAGTTTCAAATTCTTGAAACATTCTACAATAGCATAAAATATACTTTTTGTCTATATCGTAAAAATGCTTATTTAAGAGCATTTTTACCATCCTATCAATACAAAAAACCTTTTCAGGGGTATTATTTATCGTCCCCTTCTTCTGCCTCGATGAGGCCAAGTTTGACGAGGCGGGCGCGGATGCTGCCCGGCTGTCGGCCGAAGGAAGTCATGAGTTCGCCTGCGGGCGTACCATTCAGAAACATTTTTTTCAATTTCTCATCCTCCTCTGTTTTCCAGGGGCGATACGCATTCGGAAATGTCTCCCGGAGTTTATCAATTTTTGAAATCCCGTCATTCGTCTTCTTCTCCCCTGGTTTCAATTTCTTGCCCCCACAGTGCTTGATGAACGACGCCTGCAGCTTCTCCAATTCCTTTTCTGAAATCCGTCCCAAAGAAAATTGTTCTTTCTCCGAGCGGGCGCGGAAGAATCGATCTTGATCAAATACGACCGGATGCACTTCGAGTGCGCGTTTGTTGTATCCGAGGAGAGCGAGTCCAGCGAGATTGCGGACGCGAGAGAGCGCCACATACCCCTGTCCGTATTCGAAGACACGGGAGAGGTCCATCACCGCGGAGTCGAGGCTCATCCCCTGGCTTTTGTGGATGGTGATCGCCCAAGCAAGGCGGAGCGGGAGCTGGCGCAATTTTGCTTTCGTCACCCCTTCCTCTTCGATGACCCATTCGACCGGTTCGACTTCTATTGAGAGTCCGCCTCGCGTTTTCACGACGGGCAACCTCGTTTCCTTGTGAAATTCTGAAATCGTACCGAGCGTTCCATTCACGTACTTCCCCTGTGGATGATTCTTTGTGAACATCACCGCGGCCCCTACTTTCAGATTAAGCGTTTCCGGAGAGAGACATCCTTTCTTCAATGTTTCGATCAAGTGTTTCGATCCATGAGAGGCCATAGAGAAGGCAAGGAGCTTCTCTGGGAGGGTTGCGAGTGCCGCATCATTCATGCGGTCCACATCCATATTATGCGAATAGAGTTTCGTCGCCTTTTTGTCATTCATGAGACTTGGGACATCCTTCCGGGAGTCGATATGGCGAAGGTGTTTGGGCTCTAGGGTATTCGCACGAATCGCCGAAAGTACTTCGAGAAATTCCGCATCATCCTGACGATGCTGTTCGGTGAGGTAGCAAACTGCCGGATCGAGCGCTACCCAGGCATCAGACTGAAAGGCGAAGGCGGGCGCGAGTGGCTCATCGGACTCCATCCAGAGCATGTCTTCGGAACGTGCTACTGGTCGCCTCGCGATCGGTGGTAACTGAAAGAAATCCCCTACGCAGACGATCTGTAATCCACCGAATGGATCGACGGATTCGCGCACCGTGCGACAGACGGTGTCGATCAGGGAGAATATCTTTCCGTCGAGCATGGAAATCTCATCGATGATGAGCACCTTCGCTTTTCGCATACGCTTCACGTAGAGTGGCATATCCTTGATGCGGCGCAAATCTTCTCGCGTGAGTTTGTCTTTGATGCCGATACCGCTCCAGGAATGAATGGTCATTCCCCCGATATGCGTCGCGGCGATACCAGTCGATGCGGTGATCGCCGGTTCGATACCGTGCGCACGCAAATACTTCACATACTCATTGATGGTATGCGTCTTGCCGGCGCCCGGTTCTCCGGTGAGAAATACGTTCGCACCCGTTTTCAAAATGTCGAGCGCTTCTTTTTGGGTCATGGGAGGAAAGGAAAATATAACTCTCTCAGTATACCAAGAAAGCACTTGTCAGTCGCAATCATTTTTGTCTACTTACTTCTTTCCTTTTGAACAAGCCTTGAGAAAGGCGATGAAGAGTGGGTTCGGATGGAAGAGCGAGGATTGGAATTCTGGATGGAACTGGGAGGCCAAGAAAAATGGATGTACGGATTTCGGCAATTCCGCGATTTCCATGAGCATGCCACTCGGTGAAACACCGGAGAATATAAGTCCGGCTTTTTCGAGTTCCGCGACATATTCCGGGTTCACTTCATAGCGATGTCGATGTCGTTCGGTGACAGAGTCCTTTTTCCCATATGCTTCATATGCGATCGTTCCCTTTTTCAGGCGTGCTTCATAATCTCCGAGCCGCATCGTCGCGCCGAAATTCCGCTTCTTCAAATTCTCCTTCTGCTCTGGCATGATATCGATGATCGGATGCTTTGACTGTTCATCGACTTCCGTCGTATTCGCCCCGGTTCGTCCGAGCACATTCCTCGCGTATTCGATCACCATGAGCTGCATACCATAGCAGAGTCCGAAATACGGAATCTTTTTCTTGCGACAGAATTCGATCGTACTGATGATTCCTTCGATTCCTCGTCCACCGAATCCGCCCGGGACGAGTACGCCGTCGAATTCTTCGAGCATCGTAAGTTTCGTCGGATCCTTCTCGAACTCCTCGCTTCCGATCCAATGGAGTTCCGGTTTGCGTCCGACCGCGTAGCTCGCGTGCTTCAATGCTTCGATGACACTGATGTATGCATCCGCAAGTACGAAATCCCCGGTCTTGAAATATTTTCCGATCACCGCTATCTTCACGGTTTTCTTCATCTCATGGATTGTATCGACATAGTCTGCCCACTCGTGCAGGGAATCCTTTCGTGAGCGGAGGTCTAACTTCTTCAGGATCGCCTTGCTCAACCCATCTTTTTCGAAATTGACCGGCACATCATAGATCGAATCCACGTCCGGAGCACTGATGACCGCCTCTTTCCGTACATTGCAGAATACGGCTATCTTTTCCTTTCGCTTCTCATCGAGCGGCCTCGTCGCGCGAGCGATGATGAAATCCGGCTGAATGCCCGCGGCATTGAGTGTCCGTGCGGCGTATTGGGTTGGTTTCGTTTTCATCTCACCGATCGTCGATGGTGTCGGGAGATAGGAGACGAGGACGAAGAGGACATCATCGGGATTTTCCGATTTCAGCATACGAGCCGACTCGAGAAAGAGGACATTTTGATATTCCCCGTTCGTCCCTCAGTTTTCAATGACTGTTATTTGTGCATTGTTCTTTTTCGTCGCTTTTTTGTTTCGTGTGTTGACTTGCATCGGTTT
>JAUPWD010000020.1 GCA_030916685.1 Patescibacteria group bacterium | reverse complement strand
CTCAGTTCGCACATGCTGGTCAACGAGTTCCTCTACATCGAGGACGACCCCAGCTTCGCCGCCATCGTGCGCAACGTGTCCGGCAAGACCGCCGAATTCGAAACGCTGGTTGACTACACCCACCCGAAGAACAGCATCTGGGGAATCACCGCACGCAACCGCGAGCAGAACTTTGCACTCAACCTGCTGATGAACCCGGAGATCGACTTCATCACCCTGCTCGGCCAGGCCGGCACCGGCAAAACCCTGCTGACCATCGCGGCCGGGCTGACCCAGGTACTGGAATCGAAACTCTACGCCGAGATCATCATGACTCGCGTGACCGTACCCGTCGGCGAGGACATCGGTTTCCTGCCGGGGACCGAGGAAGAGAAGATGACGCCCTGGATGGGGGCGCTCGAAGACAACCTAGACGTGCTCAACAAAACCGACGATCAGGCCGGCGACTGGGGCCGGGCGGCGACGATGGACCTGATCCGCAGCCGGATCAAGATCAAGTCGCTCAACTTCATGCGCGGCCGCACCTTCATGAACAAGTTCCTCATCATCGACGAGGCGCAGAACCTGACGCCGAAGCAGATGAAGACGCTCATCACTCGCGCTGGTCCGGGCACCAAGGTGGTCTGTCTCGGCAATATTGCCCAGATTGATACGCCGTATCTCACCGAGGGCAGTTCGGGAATTACCTATGTCGTGGATCGTTTCAAGGGCTGGCCGCATTCCGGTCATGTCACCTTGCAGCGTGGTGAGCGTTCACGTTTGGCCGACCACGCGGCCGAAGTGCTCTGATCGAAATCGAAAGAAGAAGCCATACTATCGCCTCGGGAGAAACATTTCCCGAGGCGTTTTTTTTATTCAAATTTTTGAGTGCTATACTGGGAGGGTTGTATTTTCAAGAATTAAGTATGCATACCTATATCGCCCTGCTTCGGGGTATTAATGTGAATGGACAGAAGATGATGTCGATGGAAAAACTCCGCACTCTTCTCGAAGATCTCGGGTTCACCGGTGTGACGACGTATATTCAGAGTGGGAATGTTGTGTTTCAGTCGGGCAAGGCACCACATTTTACGCTGGAGAAAAAGATAAAGGCGGCGATATTGGATATATTTGGTTTCTCAGTTTCGGTGATGGTGAAGACGGCCAATGAATGGAGCGAGGCAGTGAAGAAGAATCCTTTTTTGGGGAGAGTTGATATCGATGAATCGAAGCTTCACGTGACGTTCCTCTCCGATACGCCGAATCAGGCGATCGTCGATGAAATCCTCGCGGGGGAGTATAGCAGTGATGAATGTATTTTTTCTGGGAAAGTCGTGTATCTGTATTGTCCGGGTGGATATGGCAAGACGAAACTCTCCAATGCTTTTTTTGAAAAGAAAACGAAGCTCATCGCGACGACGCGGAATTGGAAGACGGTGTCGAAACTCCTGGAGCTTTCCGTATGAAAAAGAAAGCGAAATACATTGTCTATATCCTTGAGTGCGCCGACGGGACGTTGTATACCGGGATTACGACTGATATGGAGCGCAGACTCTTGGAACATAATAGTTCAACACTCGGGGCGAAGTATACGAGTGCGAGGCGTCCGGTGGAGTTGGTTTATACGAAGATATTTAAAGATCGTTCTGCCGCTTCTATCGAGGAATCCCGCATAAAAAAGCTCTCCCGAGAGGAAAAGCTGGAGTTAGTAGCTGTTTAAATTCTCATGTCTCAAGAAAAGATTCAGATTTCAGGCGAAAATCCCACATCAGTGAGGAGGGCTATCGAGATAACCTGACGAGCTGTAAGGGATTTGCAGCCGAAATCTGAATATCTTATTACCAAGCGAAGCGAGTGAAATGAAAGTCTTCTTTCATTTTTGAGCGCAGTGCCGGTAAAAACGGTATCCCGTTATGAGGCAAGCCACTTTTTATTACTTTACATGGGCGGTGAGAATGAAAACAGTTACTTAATAGAAAACCTTGCGAAATAAGGGGAAATGTCTTATAGTAAGCCCAAACAAAAGCAATGCCTGACGAAAGAATGGTTTGCTTTTTTTTGTAGTTTTTTGAAAACCGTAGTCTCAATCAAGGAGAGAAAAACATGAAACTTCCGATCAGGGTGATTCATCTGTGTACGCCGTGGAATCAGGGCATGCAGTATTGCTACAACATTGCCATCCTTGGCTTGTTGGGCAAAGGCGGACTCTCGATTCTCAAGGCGATTCTGGGGGAGGGATTTTCCGGAAAAGGAATCCTTCTGGGTTCTGTGCCGCCGAAAGATGTCGAGGTTGTTGAAATCGGTCCGCGACTCAATTTCGCGACGCCGTATTCGACGAATCTTGTCTCGGTGTGCCGTGCGGCCGGATTGACGGAAATCATTCGTGCCGAACGCTCACAGCGGTATCAGCTTCCATTGGGTGCTGATCGCGATGCATTTATCGCGGCGCATCATGACCGGATGACCGAATGCGTATATCCGGAACCGATCAGGTCGTTTGAGACAGGCATTCTGCCGGAACCGACCTATGTGATCCCGCTTCTCGAAGAGGGACCGGATGCATTTCTTCGGTTTGAAGGGCTCGACAAGTTGACCGCGGACGAGCGTCAGTTCTACTGGAACTATTTCGTCAATGTGGAACATCGGAATCCGACCAATGTCGAGATGCTCGATCTCCTGAACGCCAATAGCGAACATTCGCGGCATGGCTATTTCAAGGGTCGGCAGGTGCTCGATGGCGTCGAGATGCCGTGTACGCTCATGGACCTCGTGCAGCGGCCGTATCACATGAACCAAGGCAAGAGTCTCATGGCGTTCAGTGACAATTCGAGCGGCGTATGGGGGTTCCCATGCTGGTCGATTGTTCCGGAAAATCCTGGGCAGGCGTCGGCGTTTCAGGTACATTCAGCCGAATGGCATATCATCGCCACGGCGGAGACGCATAATTTCCCGACGGGTATCGCTCCTGTTCCTGGTGCCGAGACGGGTGCCGGCGGACGGATTCGCGATATCCAGGCGACGGGTGCCGGTGGATGGATAAATGCCGGAGCGGCCGGATACTGTGTGGGCCATCTTCGAATCCCGGGGTATGAACTGCCTTGGGAGTCGAATATCTTCGCGCATCCGTCGAATCTGGCGAGCCCGCTTGAGATTCTCATCGGCGCGAGCAATGGTGCGAGCGATTATGGCAACAAGTTCGGTGAACCGTTGACGGGTGGATTCGCACGATCGTCGGGACTCATGCTTCCGGATGGAAGCTGGTGGGAATTCCTGAAGCCGGTGATGTATACGGCCGGTATCGGTACGATCGATGATCGGCATACGGTGAAAGGCGAAGCGGTCGAAGGAATGCTGATCGTACAGATCGGCGGACCGGCGTATCGCATCGGCTTCGGCGGCGGTTCGGCATCGAGTCTGATGCAGGGCGACAATGCCGCTCATCTCGATTTCAATGCGGTACAACGCGGCGACGGAGAAATGAAGCGGAAAGTCGATTGCGTGCTGCAGGCCTGCATGGATATGGGTGACTTTAATCCGATCGTGAGCATTCACGATCAGGGTGCGGGTGGACCGGGGAATGTCTTGAAGGAGCTGGTGGAGAAAAGCGGCGGGAGAATAGAACTCCGTCGTATCACCATCGGTGATCCCACGATGTCAGCGGTTGAGATCTGGATCTGCGAGTATCAGGAGCGGAATGGTTTGCTTATCGCGCCGGAACGGATTGAGGAATTCAAATTGATCTGCGCTCGCGAGAAGGTGAACTGTGAAGTGCTCGGCGTGGTGACCGGTGACGGCCACTTCGTGGTGCATGATGAACTCGATGATTCGACTCCGGTCAATCTCGAACTCGCGCAGGTCTTGGGCGGGATGCCGCAGAAGGTTTTCACTGACAATCGGATTGCTCCGGTTTTGCGTCCGCTTCAGTTTCCGGAAACGGCGACGCTAGCGGAAATGCTCGATCGGGTGCTTCGTGATCTCGCGGTCGGTTCGAAACGATTCCTCGTGAACAAGGTGGATCGCAGTGTCGGTGGGCGCGTCGCTCGCCAGCAGTGTTGCGGACCGATGCAGCTTCCCGTGGCGGATAATGCCATTCAGGCGCTCAGCATTTTTGATTTGAGGGGTTCGGTGACATCGATCGGTGAGCAGCCGATAAAGATGTTGCTTGATCCGGCAAAGGGCGCGCGGATGGCAGTCGGTGAAGCATTGACCAATATGGCATCCTCTCTTGTCAGTGACCCGAACGATATTTTCTGTTCGGCGAACTGGATGTCGGCAGGCAAGCTTCCTGGAGAGGGGGTGGCCATGTGGGATGCCGCGGTCGCCTGGTCCGATCTGGTGCAGGCACTCGGTATGGCGACGCCAAATCGCGGCAAGGATAGCCTTTCGATGGCGACT
>JAUPWD010000019.1 GCA_030916685.1 Patescibacteria group bacterium | reverse complement strand
CTCGCTGCGGCTTGAATGCGGAAGCGAAACTCGCAGTCGCATCCACAATGCCCATCAGATAGATAGCCGCACGAATGCCATCATTCGGTCCGACTATGAACGCCGGGACCTTGCTGATGTCCGGATCGAGTCCGACACAGAATCGCCCCGGATTTCCCTTCTGACGCTTCGCAACACTTTCCCGCAATCTCATAGCCATGATTTCTGTACCTCGCAATTTGGTAAGATAACAAAAAGAATTGAGCGTGATGCCCAATCCCTCCTTTCGTCTGAAATAGACTTGCCATCAACCTATCAGGAATCCACTGATAAATCAATATCATTCGTATTTTTTCCCTTTCTCAAGCCATATTTACAATTTTTTACAGCGGATGCACCGCCCGCAGGCGGAACGACCGTTATAAAAAATGTAGCCTCTCACATCTTGCTTTTACTGAAGCACTTCCTCGACTGTATCCACCACTTTCTGTGGAGTAACGAGCGATTTCACAAGATAGAATTTCGTGGCATCGAGATTGCCGATTTTCTTATACATAACCTCATCATCCACATTCGAGAGGATAATCACCGGAATTCTCCGGAGATCCACATCCGCCTGCAATTCCTTGATCACTTCGATCCCATCCTTTATCGGCATCTGTATATCCAGGAGAATGATGTCCGGCTTCCGTTCGCGGATTGCCTTCAAACCCTCCTCACCATTCGCACCAGAGATAACATCGTATCCGCTCTGCAAAAACTTCCGCTGATAAATATCTCGGATATTCGCATCATCATCGATGATACAAACCAATTGCGCTAATTCATCTGACATAATCTCTTTTTATGATTACGACTTTACTTTTTTTCCAGTTCCGCGAAAAATTCTGTCTTAATCTGAGCGAGCATCGCAGGGTCAGGTGCGCCATCCGCGGAGAGAACTTTCATCTTCGCTTCGGTCGACTCATGTATGATGGCACGGATTTCTTCGGAAGTGAGCACTCGCTCTTCCTGATACCCGAGGAAGATCACCGTGATATCCCGCAAATACTGAATGAAGAGCTGACACTCTTTCTCCGGATACTCCGCCAAAAGCTTCTCGATGATCGTATGCACGTCATGCACCGTCGCTGTGAGCGATTGGAATTTCCCATAGATATCTTGCAGGACCTGCTGATCGATACCGAGTGAACTCGCCATGAGATACATCTCCGTCTGGATCATATCCTCCTTCAACTCCCTTCCATTTTCATGCCGTTTCTCCGCCTCAATGAAAAACTTCTCCATCGACTCGAGATACGTCACGAACGAAGAAAGGTCTTCGTACTTGTATTTCTCGCGCAAACGGGACGCCACGAGCTCTACGCTCTTGCGGCGTTCGACTTCTGGATTCCCCTCGAACATCTTTTTCAGCATTCGGCTTTCAAATCCCATAATCGTACGGTATCAACAAATATCCAGGATTTCAAAATCCTGCATGAGTATTATACTCCATTCCCATTATTCATTGAAATACTCCGTCGGGAATGATGCTTTCTCGCAACTCGAACACGAGCAGTCTCTTTCTCGATCATCGCCGCGACACGAGCATAATCCTCATCATCCGTATGCACCTTTTCCTTCATAATCTCCTCAGCCTTCTTCCGGGCTTCTTCCGCGCGAACGAGATCAATCTCATCGGCACGCTCCGCGGTATCCGCGAGGACGATGAGTACATTGTCATGGAGCTCCACGAATCCCCCAGATGTCGCGAGACTCGTCTCGTCTCCATTCATTTCCTTCCGAATGAGGATCTCTCCGGATTTCACCGATCCGATATACGGCATATGATTCGGGAGAATCGTCACATCCCCACCTTCAATCGGAAGCGTGATCTGATAGATCTCTTCCTCGAGCACCGTCTTCTCCGGAGTGACGATTTTAAATTGAATACTCATAAATTTTCAATTATCAATTTCTAATTTCTAAACAATTTTCAATGCTGCAATTTCGAAATTTTAAAATTCAGAAATTCAATCATTGTTTGAAAATTGAGAATTAAAAATTGAAAATTACGCTTTGGCTGAAGCTATTACTTCATCAATCGATCCCTTCATATAGAAATTCTGCTCCTGGATATCGTCGAGCTCTCCCGAGAGAATGCGCTCGAATCCGCTGATCGTATCCTCGAGCTTCACATACTTTCCCTTGCTTCCGGTGAACTGCTCTGCCACGAAGAATGGCTGTGAGAGATATTTCTGAATCTTTCGGGCGCGTGCCACCGTCTGTTTATCCTCATCGGTCAATTCTTCCATACCGAGAATAGCGATGATATCCTGCAAGTCCTTATACTTCTGCAATACCTTCTGTACGGCGCGTGCCACAGTGTAGTGGCGTTCACCAACGAGTTGTGGATCGAGTATCGTCGAGCTCGAGTCGAGCGGGTCAACTGCTGGATAGATACCGAGTTCAGAAAGAGCACGCGAGAGCACGACCGTCGAATCCAAATGCCCGAACGTCGTCGCCGGTGCCGGATCGGTCAAGTCGTCAGCCGGCACATAGACCGCCTGCACCGAAGTAATCGAGCCCTTCTTGGTCGATGTGATGCGCTCCTGGAGGGCACCCATTTCTTCAGCGAGCGTCGGCTGGTATCCCACGGCTGACGGGATGCGTCCGAGCAGTGCCGACACCTCGGAACCTGCCTGTGTAAAACGGAAAATATTATCAACGAAAAGGAGTACGTCTTTCCCTTCGGCATCACGGAATTCTTCGGCCATGGTAAGCGCGGTCAAGGCGACGCGCTGACGGGCTCCCGGTGGTTCATTCATCTGACCGAACACGAGTGCAGTCTTGTCGAGCACGCCGGAATCTTTCATTTCATGGTACAAGTCGTTTCCTTCACGAGTGCGCTCACCCACACCGGCGAATACCGAGTATCCTCCGTGCTCCTGCGCAATATTTCTGATGAGCTCCCGGATCACTACCGTCTTCCCCACGCCGGCACCTCCGAAGAGACCGACTTTCCCACCTTTCATAAACGGACAAATGAGGTCGATCGACTTGATACCGGTTTCGAAAACCTCCGCCTTGGTCGACTGCTCATCGAAAGCTGGAGCCGCACGATGAATTGATCGTTTCAC
>JAUPWD010000018.1 GCA_030916685.1 Patescibacteria group bacterium | reverse complement strand
TACACGCCAGTTTTAGGAACTGGTTCCGCAAGGATTGAGGGTTCGAGTCCCTCTCTGCCCACAAACAATTAACAACTATTTGGTGCGGGGCAGGCTAGCTTTAGGAGGTAGCGTTCGTAAGAACATGAGAGTTCGAGTCTCTCCCGCAGCACCAATGAAAAAGGACTCCGTTCGGAGTCCTTTTCTCTTTCTTCTTTTTACTCTCGAGTTCTCCGGAGAGAAGATTCGGAAGCGAGTGTCATCATGAATCCAGAAAGAATCAGAATGAGTGCCATCGAAAAGAATGCCTTGATCGTGAATAATACGGAGGCAGGAATGTAGCTTGCCAAAGCGGCAAACGCCTTCGATCCCGGTAAAAATCCGGTCGTCGCTATCTCATCATCCTCGCCCCCCACTATCTCCACCTGAATCGACTTTGAAAAATTTTCTTCTCCGGAATCAAATACAGATATATTCCAGTGCTTCTGCAAAGCCTGTCGTATCCCTACCGACTGAATGGTCGACGCCTGGAAAGAAACATTGTAAATACTTCCCGTCGCCCCGAGAATCGGAAAATCAATTTCTCCGGAAGCATTTTCCGCTACCGTCTCGCCATTGATAGTCCAGGTACCGAAAGCCTCACTGGCTAAAAATGGCGGTACGAAAGAGGATTTGAGACGGATGTTCCCTCCACTGAAAGACTGAAAGATATTCCTACTGAGATCGCTATAGAGGGTTCCGGAAGCATCCCTGTATTGTCCAAGAAATTTCTGCCAGGTCGAATTCGTATCGGCCGGGACGATTTCCACAGTCGGATCGACGATACGAAATACACGTGAAAGCGTCGCACTCTTCCCAGAAACGACATCCGTCGCATCTACCGACACCGTAAATACATCATCGGTCTCCCCGAAAATAGGGAGGAACGCTACATTCGTCGAAACATCATCCGAACACTGATCCGAGAGGGTCTTCGAGCACAGAAGCGGACTTCCATTGACCGTCCATCGATAATTCGTAAATCCCGAAGAGCTTATTTTCAATCCGACGATCTCATTCTTCACAACCGGACAAACCATCCGACCGGACAGATTTTCATCACAGATCGCATCGCCATTCTGAAATGAAAGCTTAAGAGATTCTTGCGAAGCAGTCACCCGATACGCACCGATGCGATCCTCAATGGTCTGAAACTTTACGACAACGTCGCCACGCCCCTTGCGAGCGACATCCGTCGCGAAATTCTCGGATACGGTCACCGCGAATTTCATATAGCCGATACCATCGTTATTCACATAGTCCGCGAGTCTGAGTCCGCCCTCCCAGGTGCTCGGCATATTCATCGGAAGCGAAATCTCCGACAGACCGGATCCACGGGTGAGATTCAAAAGCTTCTCCTCTTTCAATTCATCGGTGACATCATTTGATCGACGGCCGGATCCGCTATTATCAAACTGGATATTATTGGCTATCGATACCGTCCAATCAAAAAGCTGTCCTTTTGACTGACTACCATTGGCTACCGATGCATACGCCGTCACGATATCCCCCGCACCGTCCCCCGACTCATCATTTATCGGATTTTCCGGATCAGCAGAAACCGATATCTCCATACGTGTCGGCTGGCCACCCTCAGATGGGTTTACCAAGTTTCTCTCCAAGCAATCATTCAGATTAAATTCCGCCGTAGGAAAAGAAACCGCATACCCCCGTACTGACTCGGAATAAGAACCCATGTTTTGGGCGAGAGAAATCGGACAGTTATTTTTTGAAAAGGCCCACATGATATATGAGGAAGAATCATCGTGCTTCGTAGTAATCATGGAAGTTCCCTCGATTGCCACCCCTACCTCGTCCCCCGAATCATATGTCCAAGAGAAAGTATCCTGTCCAAGTCCGACGATATTCGCTTCATCCTTATTGCCATTGTCGGCAGTATCCGGATCATTCGGATTCGTATCCCAAAATCGCTCTTCGTCCGTTCCAAAGCTTCCGTCTCCGGATGTCTCTCCGCTCACCTGAGGGAAAAGATGCTGGCACTGACTCGCGAACCCCCCACTTGAAGTCACGGAACACGCCGTAGAAAGAGCGCTTGATCCACATGATGTCGCATATGGTTCAGCGACACAAGCAAGCGACCCTGATGAACAAGTCACCGTCCCACCAGAACATGCCGGATACCCAGAGAGATCACATGTCGTACTGGTCGTGACCGTAAAGGGAGACCCATCTCCCGAGGCAAATGAACCAGCCTCCACTTCATCCCGAGGCGTCATACAAACCGGAGTGAGACCACTTCCGCACACACCGGAAAAAGAAGCACTCGATGCAGTTCCGATCTCATAAATATTTCCCGAAGAGGGGTCATATGTGGCACACCTATTTGTCACCCCAACCTTGTTGTCACCGCCAAAACGGGCTCTGTAACCATCATTGTCACCATCACTTCCATATGTGACTTCAGTATTATCAAATCCATTCAGGACAAGCGCACGCATCGCCTCGACCTTCCAATCATTCACATTTATGCGGCCATTGTTATCCGCGTCACATTTGGCACGAACCGCTGCTGATGGAGAACTGTCGATATCACAAACTTCCCGCTTCAACTACCAAGAGAAATAAACATTT
>JAUPWD010000003.1 GCA_030916685.1 Patescibacteria group bacterium | reverse complement strand
GTTTTTCCAGAGTATTGGATCGAAAGAGAAGAAGGGGAGCGGGTTGGTGAAGAACACGATGAAGGACGTCGTATGTCATGCGCAGGCGAATGTCTATATCCTTTCTTCGTATGACAGCGATGATGGATGCAGTCTGAATAGCGTGAAGAAAGGACTTAATTTCCCTGTGTTTATCGCTGGACTCATATTTTTCATCGGCGGTATATGGATTTCAATCCGGGCATTCCAGAGAGAAGTCGATATTTCGAGAAAATACTTCCTCGGGATTACACTTTTCTATCTCGGGCTTTCATTTCTCATTCTCCTCCCACTCGCGAATGAAGTCTCGATGCGATTCTTCCTCGCGATGATATTCATGCCATTTCTCTTCCTCGGACTGTGGATCGAGTATGCGCGGGAGCGTTTTCCGAAATATGCGGAATACATGGTGATCGCTCTCATCGGCATCCTCCTCCTCTCCAATTTGAATTCTCTCCGGCAATCGTTTGTGACGTCGAAATCATATCTCACAAATTCGAATGCTGGCATGGATAATGCGATGCTTCGGGAGGTGGAGCTCGCTTCGGATTTCATCATGCTGCATGCAGGTGGGGCACCGGTCGTAGTCGTCGAGGGGGATGCACAATTTCTTTTCAAAGCGTTGAAATCGATGAATTATTTCACAGCGAAAGAGGGGATCAAGCTCGTGCAGAAGAATAAAAAAACAGATCCGAGTTTACCGATATTCCTTGTGGAAAACACAAGACAGACGGAGAAAATATTGCAGTCACGTCCCGTCGACGAATATCTTTCTTTTGGTCGGTTCACTATTTTTTCTCTTCGGTCTCAGTAGGGCTGTTACTTCATTTGCTATCCCTTCGATATGAAAATAAGTGAACGAATGATGGTTGGCTTCCTTCTCGCTTCTCTGGTCATTGTCCAGCTTGTATTCGGACTTCCTCGGATTGCACAGTATTCTGCGGTTGATGAGCATCTCTGGACATTCGATCGGACACCACAATTCTGGAATGCGATCGAGCGGGCACGATGGGAGAAGACGAATATCAATGACAAACCGGGTATCACGACGGCCTGGGTATCGGGAATCGGGATGCGAACGATCGATCCGGAGCCGTACGATGATCTCCGAACAGAATCGAAGACTTCGGAAGAAGTTTTGCTCATGGAAAAAATTAATAGAGCCTTCCGTTTGCCGATTTATCTCTTCACGCTTCTTTTCGTTCCGGTCTATTATTTTCTGCTGAGGAAGCTCTTCGCTGTTCCCATCGCTCTCTTTTCGACGGTATTTATCTATCTTTCGCCGATTCTTCTCGGTATCTCGCTTATCATCAACCCGGACTCATTCCTCTGGATATTCCTTCCGCTCTCGATTATCAGCTTC
The DNA here is from genome assembly GCA_030916685.1 of Patescibacteria group bacterium. The sequence goes on along the minus strand of JAUPWD010000003.1, from coordinate 2,688 downwards.
CTCGTCTTTCAGAAGGAAATGGAGAGCCGGTATGCGTATCTGTGTGGAGTATTTCTCGGACTGGCACTCCTTACCAAATATGTTTCCGCGATCCTGTATCTTTTTCTCCCGATTATTATTTTCTTCGAAGTGATTTTCTCTGCTCGCATATCCGATGTTCAGAATTATCTCAGACAATCATTCACCGGCTATTCTCAGGTATTGTTTGCTTCTCTCGTGACGGTTTTCGTATTGTATCCGGCGACATGGGTTGATCCGTGGATTATTCTCGAGACGACACTTCTCAGTCATCCATTTGAGCCGATATGGGAATACTTCGCCATAGGATCAGCACTCCTTTTCGCGGATGTTTTTCTTTTCGGAAGTTTCATCAGTAGGAGGGTGGTGAGGGTGACTACTTCCTATCGGAAGGCGATACTTGGCTCGGTATTTGGAGTCACCCTTCTTTCTCTTTGCTTCGTCGCTCTCGATACGTATGCTTCGATGCGGTGGTATGATTTTCAATCGATGCTCAGTTCCGCCCGGATACTGGAAGAGACTTTTTCTCTTTCGACGATAGCCTTTCGTGGTGTTGCGACGGGATTCTTCGTGCTGATATTTAGCGTCCCTCCAATCGCTTCTCTCGCGATACTTTCTATGCTCTCTAGTGGTGTTTTCTTTTTGTGGAAACGGGATGCTGATGAAGAGTTTCATATGGCCGGAATACTTCTTCTCTTCATGTTCCTCTACTATGTCGCTTCGGCGATGAATGGCGTTCAGCCGACGGTACGTTATCAGATCGCGCTGTACCCACTCGCCGCGATTCTCGCCGCGATCGGACTCCATCGATTTTTGCGAACATTTCCGGTGACACGTGTCGTTCCGCTCTTCGTAATAGGCGCGATTCTTATCGGTATTTTATCTCTGAGTCTCTCTAGTATCCGTCCGTATTATTTCTCCTATGCATCGGAGCTTCTCCCGAATCGGTATGTGCTCAATATGAAGGATATGGGGGACGGAAGCTATGAGGCGGCGCAGTATCTCAATGCACAAGAGGGTGCGAGAGATATGCATATCTGGTCGGACAAGGTGGCCGTATGCGAGTACTTCATCGGCAGTTGTGAGGTGAGTTTGAAGCCGAAGAATATAGCTGATACGTATTTCGATTACTTCGTTATTTCCAATGGACGCGAACCGAAGACGAGATACTTCATCAGTATCCGAAATATCGTTTTGCCAGAATTTCTTCGATTGCAGGAACTCTATACGTCCGATGATTTCGAGGGTCACACGATCGTGATCGATGATCGACCGGGGAATTTCGTGAAGATAGTGAAGAATTCCACAGAAAGAAAATAGTAAGAGGGTGAATTCCTACTCAATTGAGATGGGTTTTCCTTTGACGGTGACAGAAACGTTTTTGAGATGTTTCTCTTCAATATTTTCGATGGTCACACCACGAGAAGAAAGTATAGAGATATTTTCTAGGGTAATGTTTTGGAGGGGGCTTTCTGGGAGGCCAGAGAGCCGGATAGCGTCTTTCGTCCTCCGGCATTCGACATTCTTTATCTCTATATTCCGGAAGATGGGCAATCTGTTTTCGTCATAACCGGCGATAGGGGTGCCGTACTTGGTATCGAGCTCTATTGCGCCGAAGTTCATCCTACGCATGAAGACATTGTCTATCCAAACATTTTCGACGACACCACCGCGCCCGCGCATTGATTTAAAACGGATACCGAAGTCAGCGACCTGAATATCGACGTTATAGATGAAGACATTTCGTACGTCGCCTGACATTTCGCTTCCGATGGCGATGCCGCTATTTCCATCTTCGATGACGATATCATGAATGATGATATTTTCAGATGGCTTGTTGATGCGCCAGCCGTCATGATCTTTCCCTGATTTGATGACGACCGAATCATCTCCGGTATTGAGTGAAGAGTTCTCTACAATGACATTCCGTGAGGAATCGATGACAACGCCGTCGGTATTTCTCTTCGAGGTGTTGATATAGATATTTCGTATGATGATATTCTCGCTGTAGATCGGATGAAGCGTCCATCCGGGACTGTTCAGGATCTCTATTTCTTCCACGAGGATATCGCGGCAATTCAGGAATTCTATGAATGCCGGCTGAATCGCATCTTTCTCCGTTCCGAAGGCCCTTTTCTCGACAGGGATATTTCGAACGGACATCTCGTAGAGTTTGTTCGTCGCTACTTTTTTCAGGGAGACATCGGAATTGGAATTCTGCATGATGTCATTCCAGGCGAGCCAGGCATCACCTTGCCCATCGAGCTCTCCTTTTCCGGTAATGGCGATATTTGAACAGTCTTTCGCAGAGATAAATGGGGCGTAGTTATAGAGTTCCATCCCCTCGAAACGAGTGAGGACGGGAGGGAGATAGTCTGAGAAGGTATCGCTGAAGAGTATCCGTGCACCTTCTTCGAGGTGGAGGTTGATATTGCTTTCGAGGCGGATCGGACCCGTGAGCCAAATCCCGGGAGGGACGATGACGGTTCCGCCACCTTGCTTCGCACAATCAGTTATGGCCGATTGAAAGTTCTCGGTATTCAGGAATTTGCCATCTCCGATGGCGGCGTAGTCGGTGATGGTGCAAATGCGATCAGGGAAATTGATATTCGGAATGGCGGGCATGTCGAAGGGTATTTCCACGGACTTTTTTTCGACGAGTCCTTTCTC
>JAUPWD010000017.1 GCA_030916685.1 Patescibacteria group bacterium | reverse complement strand
TAAACATCTCAAGTGGCGTCGATGCCAAAAGAATCACCGGGTATGTTTTCTCCATTTCTCCGCTCATCGAAGAAACGACATCACAAAGTATCCTTCGTATCCGCCCTAAAGAAACAACCAATACCGACGCCCTCCACCTCGGTGAGTATGTCCGTATCGCATTTTCCCCAGAGAAAGAAACGCTAGCACTCATGATTCCAGAATCATCCATCATCAGAATATATGACGATACATTCATCTATACCGTAACAGATGGACTCGCGAAAAAGCAGTCTATTACGCTTGGAGGCGTCTCTGATGGGCATTGGGAAGTTATAGCTGGACTTTCCGATGGTGCACATGTCGCCATCGGAGGAGTTCACGAGATCCGAAACAATGATTCCGTAGAAGAAATCCTTCTTGAAAACTGAAATGCCCCAGGAAATCAAAAATGAAAAAATCGGCACCACCGGAAAAATAACTCGTCTCTTCCTTGAGAATCGGGAGATTTCCATTCTCACGATCGTCATTCTCGCGGTATGGGGCACTCTTTCATTTTTCTTCATGCCAAAACAGTACAATCCGGAGATTGTCGCGCCAGCGTTTCTCATCACGACAGAATTTCCCGGAGCATCTGTCAATGAAGTCTCTGAATTTATAACGAAACCGCTTGAAAACAAAATAGCAGAACTCCCGGGCATCGATGAAATCTCCTCACAAAGCTTTCCGGGAGGGAAAAGCATCGTCATGGTGAAATTCCTCGTCGGATCGAATCTCGAAAATGCCAAAATAACTCTCAATCAAAAATTGGGCGACAACATGGGAATCAAACCGGTAGGCGCTTTCGATCCGATCATCCGCTCCATTGATCCAAATGATGTTCCCATTCTCGACATCGGACTCACTTCAGAATCACTCTCCGAGAGCTCCCTTCGAAAGCTCGCTTTCGACGTGGCTGATAGACTCAAGCTCGCGGAAGGAGTATCTCAATTTGAAATAAAAGGAGGTCGCATCAATCATCTCCAAATACGAATCGACGCGACCAAAATGAAAGCGCACGGGATTTCACTCGAGTCGGTGATCCAGATCGAGGAAAAAAACAATGGCATCTTCACCGTCGACCGATTGAAAACCGACTCGCTTGATCCAATGGTGAATATTACGGGTAATATCACGGACACATCCACCCTTTCGAATATCATCATCCAAAAAAATGGCGATAGCATCATCCGGCTTTCTGATATCGGCTCCGTAAACTATGACCCCGGAGAAATACGACATACCGTTCGAATATCCAATAAAAATGAAACACCAGGTCCGATCGTACATATCGCCCTCTCGAAACTCAAGGGAACCAATTCCACCGAAGTCTCACGAAATATCCTCGACATACTCGAAACACTGAAACAAAAGACGATTCCAGATGATGTTTCGATCATCCTATTGAATGATGAAGGAGAAACCGCTAATGATGAAATCACCAAACTTACTCACGATCTCATCAAATCCATACTCATCGTCTTGATACTGCTCGCATTCTTCCTCGGCATGCGAAATGCCCTCATCGCCGCGATATCGATACCACTCGTTCTGCTTGCTGTGTTCGGAATCGGCCTCCTCGCCGGAGAAACGGTGAATCGCATTACGCTCTTCGCCCTCATTCTGTCGCTTGGACTCCTCGTCGATGACGCCATCGTGGTGGTGGAGAATATAGCGCGATATCTTCGTCTCTATCCAAATGAAAACAAGGTGTCACTCATCGTACGAGCGGTTGATGAGGTTGGTGGCGCGCTCGCACTATCGACATTTACCATGGCCCTCGCATTCCTCCCTATGGCATTTGTTACCGGTATGATGGGACCGTACATGGGGCCAATTCCTTTTTTCGTTCCCGTGGCGCTCTTCGCATCACTTCTGTTCGCCATCACCATCAATCCATTTCTCGCCATGCTCCTTATCCCGAAAAAACAATCATCCCAGGAAAACCAAACCACTCCCTCCTATGAATCGGGCTTTCTTTTTCGCCTGATGAAAAAAGTTGAGAACTCCTACGGCCTATTTCTCGCCACACTTCTCTCGGAGAAACCGAAGCGCCGTTCATTTTCAATTTGGGTAGGAATATTCCTCCTCCTATCCATACTCCTTCCAATGACACCTCTTGTCCCCTTTCGCATGCTTCCAAAAGCAGATAAGAATCAATTCTTCGTCTATCTGGATCTCCCAGCAGGGACGGATGTTATAAAAACAGACACGGTATCCGCGACGCTTGAACGGATTATCCTTGAGGATACGGAGGTGATGAGCGTCGAAGGATTCATCGGAACCCCACCAATCATCGATTTCAACGGACTCTTCAAGGGAAGCTCCGAGAGGGCACTCTCAAATCAAGCGACCATCAAAGCACACCTCAGACCACATACCGAAAGAAATATCTCTTCCGAGGAAATCGTCAGCCGATTGCGATCACAGCTCGATATCTTCACGCGAGAGTATCCCGACACGACCATTCGTCTTATCGAAGACCCACCGGGACCACCCGTGCTT
>JAUPWD010000016.1 GCA_030916685.1 Patescibacteria group bacterium | reverse complement strand
CGGGAAGAATTTCGATTTTTCTACCAAGCGGGTGCTCGATGGCAAAGTGCTGTATCACAAAGTCGCTCCGCGCGATATGATGTCCCCTCGAAATCTCTCGGCGGCGTGCAAGCTCTTCTGTGGCAAGGAACATACGAGCGCGCATACCGGCGCGGGTGATGTGCGGGTGACGATCGAGGTAATCGAGAAAGAATTGGAGAAGTATCCGGAATTCCGGAGTTGGGAAAAAATTGCCGAACTCCATGGAAGGAAGGACCTGCTCGATTCGACGAAGAATGAACATGCCCCGCTTATCGCGACAGGAAAGATAGCTTCGCTTTTCTAAAGCGAAATTTCTAATTTCTAATTTTCAAACAATGATTTAATTTCTCAATTCTAAAATTCAGTCATTGAAAATTATTTGGAAATTGTAAATTGAGAATTGAAAATTATTTTTCTATGGATATTTTTCAGGCAATTATTTTAGGTATCGTTGAAGGGATTACGGAGTTTCTCCCGATTTCTTCGACGGGGCATTTGATATTGGTATCGGAGCTTTTGCACATAGCGCCCTCGGAATTCCTAACGACATTTCAGATTGTCATTCAGCTCGGAGCTATCCTCGCCGTGGTGATGCTCTATTGGCGGAAACTGTTCCTCGAGTGGGAGGTGATGAAACGGATCATGGTAGCGCTCGTTCCGGCGCTCGGGGTGGGGTTTCTCTTCTATGCATCTATCCGGAAGTTGCTCGCATCGGATATGACCGTGGTCGTGGCGCTCGCCGTCGGCGGAGTCATCATCATTACTTTCGAATATTTTCGGAAAGGGAAGGATGGTACGATGGAGGATCTTTCGGTGCTTCCCTATCGGACAGTATTTTTCGTTGGTTTGTTTCAGGCACTCTCGGTGATTCCTGGGGTATCCCGTGCGGGAGCGACTATCCTCGGCGGATTGGCGCTTGGGATGAAGCGAAAAGCGATCGTGGAATTCTCTTTCCTCCTCGCGGCGCCGACTATGGTGGCGGCGACGACCCTCGATCTTCTGAAGCACGGAGCAGCGTTTTCGTCTGGTGATTTCCGTCTGCTCGGTATCGGGCTCGTCGTAGCGTTTTTTGTTGCGATTTTTTCAATACAATTCCTCCTTCGATTTGTGGAATCGCATTCGTTCATCGCTTTTGGTGTGTATCGGATAGTGGTAGCGGCACTCTTTTTTGTTTTCGTTTTCTAGTTTAAACGTTCTAACGGGTTGAATATGGAATTGTTATATGGACGGCCGGTAGCGGATGCTATCTTGAATACAGTGAGAGAAGGTATTACCGACGCGGATGTCGTTTCCGGGCTCGCGGTTGTCCTCATCGGCAATGATCCAGCGTCACATCTATACGTGAGGCTGAAGGAAAAAGCCGCGCAGGAAATTGGGATGCATTTCGAGAAATATGTTTTCTCGGAGACGGATCCAGAGGAGACAATTTTGAAAAAGATTGAGGCATTGAATGCAGCGGAGCATATCCATGGCATCATCGTACAGGTGCCATTGCCGGAGGGTTTTGATACCGACAGGATCATACGGGCGATCGATCCAGGGAAGGACGCCGACGGGTTTCATCCGAAGACCGTGGAAAAATTTCTCTCAGGTGATACTTCGATGATCCCAGTGTTCCCTGATGCCCTCCTAGAGCTCGCAAAATCATCAGGGAGGGGCCTTTCAGGGCTTCTCGGGGTGACGGTGGTCAATTCGGAATATTTCGGCTCCGTGATGCTCCAGGCGATGAAAAACAGCGGGATCATCGGGCGAATGGTGATGGTGAATGAGTTCACGAATGGCGATGCTTCTATTGCTGACGCGGATATCATTTTTTCCGCTTGTGGACTCCCACGGATGATACAGATGCACCATGTGAAGCAGGGCACCATCCTTATCGATGGCGGCATTGCCAAGCAAGGCGAGAAAATCCTGGGGGATGTCGATCATGAGAGCGTTGATTCGAAGGCATCATTTCTTTCGCCGGTTCCCGGTGGTGTCGGGCCGGTGACGATCGCCTGTCTTCTTCGTCGGACTCTTTTGTTATCCCGAAAAGAGGGGTAGAATGAAAAAGTAATTATTCTGAAATCAAAAAATATGAAGCAGATTTTCGCTTTCGCATCGATGATATTGGTATCGACGTCTATCGCCTCGGCGCACGGGTTTCATGCAGAAATACTTGAAGCGGTAGATCATATGCAGACCCACCTCATAGAAACGGGAGCTTCATTAATCGCGACGGTGCTCGTGATAGCGATTGGGTATACTGCGTATCGGAAGATGATTGGTACGCAGGAAAAAGAATAATAATAGCAAATGAAAAATCTCCCAGTTCGGGAGATTTTTTTGTGCCGCGGGAGAGACTCGAACTCTCATGATATTGCTATCGCGGGATTTTGAGTCCCGTGTGTCTACCATTCCACCACCGCGGCATTTTGAGGCTTTTTTCCGCCTAAAACATAAAATCAGCATAGAGAATTGTACGACGAGTGTCAATGGATTATACTATCAGTAAACAGAAAGCAAATAACAGAAAATAAAAGAGGGAATAAGATGCCCTCTCCTTGTTTCTGTATTAGTCGTTTCGCGTTAATTGTTGACTGATCTATGGCTAAAATAATCGCCTTTGTAAATCAAAAAGGGGGTGTCGGGAAAACGACGACGACCATTAATATCGGGCGTTATCTCGCGGACTTTGGAAAAAAAGTGTTACTGGTCGATCTCGATCCGCAGGGGAATGCGTCATCGGGGCTCGGTGTGGATGCCAGGAGTCGGGAGAAGAATCTCTATCATGCCATGGTGCTCGGACTCAACCCGAAGGAGCTCATCGTGACGACACCGGCGGAGAATCTCCACCTCATTCCGGCTGCGCAGGATCTGGCGGGAGCGGAGATCGAGATGGTGCATATCGAGGGGCGCGAGTTCCGTCTGTATTATGTTCTCCGGCAGTTGCGCTCGTATTACGATTATATTTTGATCGACAGTCCTCCATCGCTCGGGCTTCTCACGGTGAACGGACTCGTCGCGAGCGATGAAGTGGTGATACCGGTGCAGACGGAATACTATGCGCTTGAAGGGCTCTCACAGCTCCTCGGAACGATTGAATTGGTCCGTGAACATCTCCAGCCGAATCTGAAGATCATGGGGGCGATTTGTACATTGTTTGACCGAAGAAACAGACTTGCGAGACAGGTGGTGAGCGAGGTGCGAGCGCATTTTCCAGGTCCGGTATTCGAAGCGGTGGTGCCGAGGTCGGTTCGTCTCGCAGAAGCACCGTCTTTCGGAAAATCTATTCTTGATTTCGATGCTTTTTCCAAGGGAGCGCGCGCATACAAACAGGCGGCACGGGAGATCATTGAATGGGATGAGAAAGAGAAATCAGAGAAGGTGGTATAATGAAAATAATTTTCAAATTCATTCATTCGGTTATTATTTGAAAATTGAAAATTAGAAATTGAAAATTTATTCTCATATGGCACAGCAATACGGACTTGGGAGAGGTCTTTCATCACTCATTCCTCCACGAAAAATGACAGAGCCACCGAAAGGCTCACCTTTTTCGTATCCGGAGAAGACGGGTGAGGAAGTATCAGTAAGTCCTTCAGACGACGTGACGATTCCCTCTGGAAGCAAGGTGATATTGCCGAAGGATGCAGGGGAAATTATGTCGGGTGCACTGCAGATTCCTGTGGAATCCATCGTTCCGAATCCGCATCAGCCGAGACTGCAATTCGATGATGCGAAACTGCAGGAGCTTGCTTTGTCTATCAAAGAACACGGCATTTTGCAGCCGATTACCGTAACGCGACTTCCTGATGGAAATTTCGAACTTATCGCGGGAGAAAGGCGTTTTCAGGCAGGAAAACTCGCCGGACTCACGACTATTCCGGCACTTGTACGAGAAGCGGGCGAGCGAGAGAAGCTCGAGCTCGCCATCATCGAAAATACGCAGCGGCATGATCTGAATCCGATCGAAGAGGCGAAGGCATACCTCCGGCTTACGGATGAATTCGGATTGAGTCAGGAGGCGGTTTCGCAAAAAATGGGGAAGAGTCGGAGTGCGGTAGCGAATACATTGCGACTCCTTTCGCTCCCGATAGAAATCCAGCGAGCGATCGCCGAGGGGAAGATTAGCGAGGGGCATGCCAAGGCGTTGCTCTCTATCGAAAACTCAGAGAAACAACGTGCACTCTTTGAGCTTATTGTGAAGGGTGGTATGACCGTGCGTGAGACGGAGGCGAAGGTGCGTGAGATATCCGTACGACCGCATATACGATCGAATCGCAATGCTGATCCGGAACTCGTCGCGCAGGAGGATGTGCTTTCTGAACGACTGAAGACGAAAGTGAAGATCGTTCCCGTCGGAAAGGGCGGGCGTGTTGTCATTGATTTTTATTCCAAGGAAGAATTGGAAAGTTTCATCGGCCGCGTCTAGAAAAAACAGCGGTGAAACCCCTGTTTAGAGGCTTGTATAAAACATAAAACAGCGGTGAAACCGCTGTTTTTTTGTTGGTAGTGAGTGCCTCGTGTTAGAGATATTTTTCTTTACCTTCTTGCTTGAGTAGAGCGATGAGGTCTTTCATTTTCTTGGCTTCATCTTTGTGGAGGATGAGGAGTGCATCATCTGTCTCCACGACGACAAGATTGTCGACGCCGACGAGCGTCACGAGTTTTTCTTTTGAGGTATGCACGAAATTATTCTTGCTTTGAAGTGTGAGGACATTTCCCTGAAAAATTGAATCAGTATGATTTTCGTGTTTCAGAAAATTGAAGAGTGTGTCGAAACTTCCGATGTCACTCCACTTGAGTGATGATGGGACGACGATGCGTGATTCCTTTGGGAGCTTCTCGATGATCGCGGTGTCGATCGGATCATTCGGACAGGCATTGTATTTTTCGGCATCTGATTCTGAGAGCGGGAAGGAAAAATTCCGAAGGATGTCCGATGTTTCCGGAACGAATTTGTCTACCTGTTCGAGGAGATATTTCCCAGAGAAAATAAAGTAGCCGGCGTTCCAGAGATACTCGAATGAGGCGAGGTACTCTTCGGCTGTTTTTTGATCGGGCTTCTCTCTGAAGGTGTCGATGAAATACGATTTTTTCCCTTCGAATAAGCCAAATTCCTCACCTATCTTGATATATCCGAGGCCAGTGTCCGGATTGGTCGGGTTGATGCCGATCGTCACGATTTTCTCTTGGTTTTTCTCGGAAATTTCGAAGGCAGCGAGGAGGGAGAGGGAAAACTCATCAGGATTTTCAATGGCATGATCGGAGGCGATGGTCGCGATGACGACTTCCTTATTTTTTATCGTGAGCATTTGTGCGGAGAGGGCGATAGCGGAACAGGTTCCTCGGGCGCTCGGTTCGATGATGAGATTTTCCCGGCTGAGTTCGGGAAGTTCGGCGAGAGTGATATCGGCGAATGAGGCTGCCGTACAGACGAAGATGTTTTCTTTTGGGATGAGATGTTTGACCCGATCAAAAGTTTCTCGGAGGAGTGTTTTTTCCGAGACGAGTGCCTGGAATTGTTTCGGTGATGACTTGCGTGAGAGTGGCCAGAGTCGGGTCCCGGTACCGCCAGCCATGATGACGATGGCGCGATTTTCGGAGTGTATTTTTTCGGACATAGGACGATGATGAGTATTTACTTTTCAAAGTATATAATCGATGGCTTGAATACGCCAGTCTTGGAATTGAAAAATGTGGATAACTTCGCATTGCCATTTGCTATGAAAGAATATGGAAATATGATATTATTTAATGGATATAAAAGCTGTTTTTACCAATGCTACTCTCGCGATCGTATGCCATCAGATCAGATCGAAAATTCCCTTCAAAATACACAAGAAAAACGTTCGAAAAAACTTCTCAAGCTCTTCCTCCTCCAGGCAGTTGCTGTTTTTGCGGTGGTAGTTTTCTTTCAGGTAAAAAATGCGAATCCTCGTGAGACGCCAATCGTGAATGCGCCGGTAATCGCAGAGGGTGGCGAGGGTATCGTGCTTGCCGAAACGAGCGAGAACACTTCTGAGTCGGATCTCGCTGTCGCGAAGAGCGAGAATTTTCGCGTCGGACAGATTGTCTTCGCCGGGGAATCCGACTTTTTGTTG
>JAUPWD010000002.1 GCA_030916685.1 Patescibacteria group bacterium | reverse complement strand
TGACTGCCTCTTTTCGTACATTGCAGAATACGGCTATCTTTTCCTTTCGCTTCTCATCGAGTGGTCTCGTCGCGCGAGCGATGATGAAATCCGGCTGAATGCCCGCAGCATTGAGTGTCCGCGCGGCGTATTGGGTTGGTTTCGTTTTCATTTCCCCGATCGTCGATGGTGTCGGGAGATAGGAAACGAGGACGAAGAGGACGTCATCGGGATTTTCCGATTTCAGCATACGAGCCGCCTCGAGAAAGAGGACATTCTGATATTCCCCAATCGTTCCTCCGATTTCGATGACCGTAATTTCGGCATTGTGCTTTTTCGTCGCTTTTTTGATTCGGCGGATGACTTCCATCGGTATATGTGGCACCACCTCGACGCACTTCCCTTCGTATTCCAAGTTACGCTCTTTATTGATGACGGTTTGATAGACACGACCGGTCGTCATGTAACTCTCATTGTCGAGACTGATATCGAGGAACCGCTCATAGTTTCCCATATCCTGATCGGTCTCGTAGCCGTCTTTCAAGACGAATACCTCCCCGTGTTCGGTCGGATTCATCGTCCCAGCATCCACGTTGATATAGGGATCGATTTTCAGCGCAGTGACATTGTACCCGCGAGACTGCAAAATCTTCCCGATAGAAGAGGTGGCGATGCCTTTCCCGACGCCGCTCATCACGCCACCAACGATAAATATGTATTTCGGATGTACGGTTCGTTTCGCCATAGTTTTTTCATTATTACTGAGTGAGTACGATTCATAAAAAAGAGCCCTCTCTTGGGACTCATGATCCTTATCCGCCGGAAACGACGACCGTGAAGACTGCTTTCGCACCAAATGCGAAACGTACTTCCACCGGATAGCTCCCGACTTCCTTGATATGCTTTTCTAGAATGATGTGCTTCCGGTCGATCGTCATGCCCTGCTTCGCAAGAGCATCGACGATATCTCCTTCATGGATCGCTCCGAAGAGCTTCCCTTTTTCAGCCTTACGAATGAGTGTGATCGTCATCTCGGAAATCTTTTTCGCCGATTCTTTTTCGAGGGCGATTTTTTTTTCTTCGTCACGTCTTTTCTTTTCTCCTTCGAGTTCGAGCTGTCGAACAGATTCCTTCGTCGCCGGTATGGCGAGTTTCTTCGGAAAGAGAGCGTTTACCGCGTACCCATCGGATACGTTTTTCAATTCACCTTTTTTTCCGACACCCTTCACATCCGCACGGAGAATCACTTTCATAGGAGAGTTTTTCAGTCAATATATCCCGTTTATTGTATCGAAAAAGAAATGCCCTGACAAGAGTTCGAAATACCGATTTACTGGACAAAAATTGAAATATGTGTTTCTCTATCTATCGATAAGTAGTTCCGATAAAAATTGTTTCCAAGAAGGAGAGCATGATGCTCCATATTCAATTGCAACGTATCGGGAGTTTGCTCCAGCGGCATATCGCTCGTCAGTACCCCTTCCGCAGTATCGAAGAAGCCGTGTTCGCTTTTCTCGATTTCGTACCAATAGAGCATCATGCTGCCTATGAAGAATACCAGCTTGACTTCATAGAGCTGTTTCTCCAGGCATATATTCGCAGCTCGCTCGAGAAGCACCCGAAGAAATCGCTTCGGAGCATTGCCCCGATCGTTATGCGGAATGCGCTCTCCGATATCAAGGTTGCCTTGATGAATGATGACCTCCCGCTTCACTACAATGATCGCGACACTCTCATTGAGCTCATCACGGACAGCCGAAGAAAATTCGAAGAAATGCTCGAGGATATCGCGATGGCTCAAGCGACTGCGAAGATGCTTTGCGTCATGATCTCCTCTCAAAAGAGAAAGGCGCAGAAATGGTATCCCTATGAATGGGATCAATGAAAAGAACTGAAACGAGAACACCCCCTGAAGCCATCGTGCTTTGGGGGAATTTTTTTGTCAGAAATCAGGATGCTATCTCGTGTGATGTCTTCAGATTTTTTTCTTTTTCGAATCGCTCGAGTGCAAGCTCGATGAGTCGGCTGATGAGCTCCTGGTATGGGATGCCACTTGCCTCGAAGAGCTTGGGATACATACTCACTTTCGTAAATCCTGGCAATGTATTGATCTCATTGACGAGGATGCCACCATCTTTCTTGAGAAATACGTCGACTCGCCCGAGTCCCTCGCAGGAAAGTACCTGAAATGTTTTTTTCGCGAGGTTTTGAATATTCATTACTTCCTCGTCCGAGAGTTTTGCGGGAATTTTAATCGTCGCACTGCCTGCATCGATATACTTCGCCTCGTATGAATAAAAATCACTATGGAGCACCACTTCCCCGGGAATGGATGCAATCGGGGCGTCATTTGCTCCGAGAACGGCGCATTCTATCTCTTTTCCAATGACGCACTCCTCCAGGATAATTTTCTGATCATAGAGAAACGCATCTCGTATAGCAGTCGCGTATTCTTCTTCGGTGCGCGCTTTGCTGACACCGACCGACGACCCAGCATTGGCTGGTTTGACGAATATCGTCGTCCCGAGAAGTTTCGTGGCTTCCGGATACGATGGCACCGATCCATCCTGACAGACGAGGAATTTCGATTGCGGTACGCCTGCATCGCGAAGGAGGCGTTTCATCACGTCTTTATCCATACCGACGACCGATCCGAGTACACTCGATCCGACAAATGGAACATCCGCGAGCCGGAGGAGTCCCTGCATCGTCCCATCCTCGCCAAATGTCCCATGGAGCACAGGGAAAACGACATCGAGAACGATTGCCCCTCTTCCTCCTTTCAAAAAAATAATTTCCCTATCGCCCGTCAAAGAAAGGGTTGCCTCTGAATCAGGTTCCACGTGGAGGCTGATGCTTTTCGGGTCATCTTCATTCGAAAGGAAATTCTCCTCTGATACGATGTGCCAGACTCCCTTCTTATCGATGCCGATCAAAGTGATCTCATATCTATCGCGGTCGATTGCCGCGATGATGTTTTTCGCTGATTGCAGAGAGACCTCGTGTTCCGCCGATTTCCCGCCGAAAAGAATCCCGACGCGTATTTTTTGAGTCATATCGTGAAATTCAAATGGATTGTGTGTTAATCATAACACAGAGACCGCCCGAAACCTTTCAGAGGAAAAATGAAAGCGGGAGGCGTGGTCGATGACCATTCCTCCCGCTTCTTGATACGTCGACTGCATTCATGCGACCCTCCTTGCCGCCACTTGCTGCATTGGAGGAGTGATGCTGGCCGAATGCACCAGGTGCAATTTGCCGCTGCCTGTGACATCGTGTTGTGCGGAGTGCACATACCGTGTCGAGCAAGCACCACAGACGAGAGCTCCGCCGGCGCCCTCCACGAGCTCATGAGCCCAGGTGAACATGTTGCACTTTTTGCATGCAACCCGATCTGTTATTTTCATGGCCTTCTCCTCGACGAAATATTTGAGAAATCAAGATGAGGGCATTCCCCATCTACTCTTTTGTGTTTGTTTTTATTTTTGTTGTTAGGGAACAATTGCCCTTTCCTACTCTCCTATTATACCATAAAAATGAGAACAAGTCCAATATTTTTGTCAAGTAAAATATAAAAAGACCTATATTTAAGCCTTTTCTTGCCATTTATTCGCATATCGGCACTTGAGCATCCATGCCGAAAATATCAGAAAATATCAAACAAGTCTTGACGAGAGAGTGGATTGGAACCATACTGCCACGAACAGTTATTTTCACAACTTTACGACTGACGGAGGAGAGCTATCATGCCTCATGGACACATCAGTAAATGCCCTGTCAACACTGGTGGCATCTGCAGCTGCGCGACTGAGAGCCGGCGATACCTCATGCTTGCCATGCTCTCATCCATGACCGCCATAACTGAAATGATCGGCGGTCTTATCTTCGGGAGTCTCGCACTCCTTGCCGATGCCGGACATACATCCATTGATGCCATGGAAAATATCGTCCTCGCCTGTGTCGCATCTCTTGCCAAGAAATCAAATGACGAACAACGGATACGGCGTATCGGGGCGAGAATAAGTGCTGCACTCCTCCTCATTCTTGTTCTCTGGTTCCTCGTTGAGTTGTTCTCACACTTCGGCGACGATCACGTTACTTCCGGATATGCGGTTTGGTTCGCCATCGGTGCATTGGCCGTGAATCTCATCCAGTACCGACTTCACAACACCGCGCCTGAAGAGCATCGAAACATCAGTCATTTATGGCAGAACACACATCTCCTTACCGATATTTTCGGTAGTATCGCTGCGATCGTCGGAACAACACTTTCTGCGTTTGGCGTTCCCTATGCGGATCTCCTCGCTGCGATAGCCATCATCGGACTGGTCGTCTATCGGTTCGTGCATAGCCATGGAGGAACAATCGATGGGCATCACCATCACGGACACCGCCATTGAAAAACGCCCCGCGAATCACTCGCGGAGGCGTTTCTTTTTTATTACCTAGTAGGCAGGAACTCGGGATGACTATTGAAAGATTCAAAACTGAATAAGATAGACGATCTTCTTTTTAACCTTACTAACCCAGTTTTTGATAACATG
>JAUPWD010000015.1 GCA_030916685.1 Patescibacteria group bacterium | reverse complement strand
GATCGGAAGCTTTATCGTTCTCTCCGTTCTTTTCTTTCGGGTTTTCGATCTTTCTGTTTTGCAGGGAGAGAAGTATCAAACAATCGCGGAGCGCAATAGTATCAGGCTGATCCCGATCTCTGCTCCACGGGGAAAGATTTTCGATCGTTTTGGCGTGCCGCTCGTTCACAATGTGCCGAGTCTCGATGTGGTTCTTTCTCCGCGAGATATGCCGAAGGAATCTTTCGAGAAAGAGCGGATGCTCATACTCCTGAAAGACATCTTTAGTCTCGAGGAGGAATTTATCCGGGCGGCTTTCGCCCAGGCCGAAGCACAACCAGATCAGATGCTCTTACTCAAAGAAAAGGTTTCACAGGAAGAGTCTATCCGATTTTCAGCGCATGAAAAAGAACTTGGAAGCATTACGGTAAGGAAGATCGCTTCGCGTTCATATGATGATGGTCTCATGTTCTCGCACATTCTCGGATACGAAGGGAAGATCAGGAAGGATGAGCTTCTGAGTCGGCCGGATTATTTGCCGACGGACGGTATCGGTCGGCAGGGTATCGAGAAGCAATATGAATCACTCCTGCGTGGCGAGCGTGGTTTTCTTCGTACGAAAGTAGATTCCATCGGGAGGGTGACTCGAGAATTGGAATCGGAGCGGCCGAAACCGGGAGCCGATCTGACACTCAATATTGATGCATCACTTCAGAAGAAAATATTTGATTCCCTACAGATGGAGCTGGAGCGGAGCGGGCTGAAGCATGGGGCAGCGATCGCTCTCGATCCACGCGATGGGAGTGTCCTCTCTCTCGTGAGCATCCCGTCATATGATAATAATCTTTTTTCGGGAGGGATAAGCACCGATAACTATCAGGCTCTTTCGGAGGATCCGTCGAAGCCACTTTTCAATCGGGCGGTAGCGGGAGAATATCCACCTGGATCCACTATTAAACCGGTGATCGCCGCCGCCGCTCTTTCGGAGGGAGTGGTGAGTGAAAGCACATCTATCGAGAGTCGTGGAGGAATCAGTATCGGGAGTTTTTTCTTCGGGGATTGGAAGGCACACGGCTTCACCGATATACGACATGCCATCGCGGTATCGAGTGACGTATATTTTTATTCGATCGGTGGGGGATATGGGAGTGTCGCTGGTCTCGGTATGGATCGGATGAAGAAATATGAGAATCTTTTCGGATACGGGGATATGAGTGGCATCGATCTCCCTGGGGAGGCGAGTGGTCTCATTCCTGATCCGGATTGGAAGAAGAAGCGACTGAATGAACGCTGGTATGTCGGCGATGATTATCATGCTTCTATCGGACAGGGGTTCATAACCGCGACACCTCTTCAGATAGTGAATACCATCGCTACCATCGCGAATGGTGGCACACTCTATGAACCGCGTATTGCCAAATCGTATCGGTCTCTGGATGGGAGTGTGGTGGATATCCCTGCCGTGCCAAAGAGAGCATCTGTCGTACGGGAGGATATCCTGCGTATCGTGCGTGAGGGCATGAGATTGACCGTCACCGAGGGAACAGCCCAGGCATTGAAAGATCTTCCGATAGAGGCAGCCGGGAAAACAGGGACGGCGCAGTTTCAGAACAATATCGAGCGGACACATGGGTGGTTCGTCTCGTTTGCTCCGTATCAGAATCCGACTATCGCGATGATCGTCCTGGTGGAGGGTCAGGGTGAAAACGGATACCATGCCGTGCCCGTGACCAAAGAGGTTTATCAGTGGTATTTCACTGATGGGAATGGCTCAAAATAAGGATATTTGACAGCAGTTGCGATTCTGTTACTATGATGAAGATATAATTTTTGGCAACACCTCCTTTTCAGGAGTTTTCTTTTTCCCTCAAGGGAAAAAAACAAGTAATTTCATAGGATAACGTTAAAAAAATGCAAAAGATCTTGACGAAAGAAGGATACAAAAAAATCGAGGACGAACTCAATATGAGGAAGATCGCCATGCGACAGGAAATTGCCGCTGCGATCAAGGAAGCGAAGGAGCAGGGTGATCTCTCGGAGAATGCCGAGTACAGCGAAGCCAAGCGTCGGCAGAACGAGAACGAGAGCCGTATCATGGAGCTCGAAGTGATGCTGAAGGACGCAGTGATCGCTTCCCATAAGTCAAAGATGACCGGCGTGCAGATGGGTTCGGCATTGATCGTGAAGGTAGCTGGGAAAGAACGCGAATTCGTCATCGTCGGATCGAATGAAGTCGACCCTGCCGCAGGAAAGATTTCTAATGAGTCTCCTCTCGGACGGGCCTTTATGGGACGCGACAAGGGCGAGGTTGTGGAAGTGGAAGTTCCTGCCGGGAAACTGAAATACGAAATCGTTTCCATCGCCTAATGTATTGATTTTTAAGAAGCTCCCTGATTATCTGGGAGCTTTTTCTTGCCTGAAAGGGGAAAAATAGGTAGAGTAGAGATATTATGCCCAGCAATAAAGATTCGAAAGCTTTTTTGCGGGTGCGCATGGTATGATTTTATAGAAAGTAATTATTCGAATCTTTATTGCTGGGTATGAGAGAAGACATCCTCCGCGTGAAGCGGGAAAAATTGGAGCGATTGACGAATGCTTTCGGAACAGCGTATCCGGAGGTGGATTTTCGT
>JAUPWD010000014.1 GCA_030916685.1 Patescibacteria group bacterium | reverse complement strand
TAAAATTATGCAAGTACATCTCGCACAGAATACCACTTCCTCTCTCGTGGGGCGAAGTGTCCTCTCCGGACAAAGTACATTCGATTGGCAGGGACTCATCAAGATAAAGAAGTCCGCAGCTCTTTCCGACGGGCACCAGGAAATGAGAAATCTCCTCCTTTCAGAAGAAGCATCCGCATTCGCACTTCCATCGCTCGAGATCGAAAACAATGCTGTCCGTTGCGGTCACGCGACCGCAACCAGCGCGCCGAATAAGGATTCCCTCTTCTTTCTCCGATCCCGCGGTTTCAGTGAATTGGAAGCGAGGAGAATCCTCGTTGAAGGATTCATACGTGATATTCTTGAAAGACTCCCTATTGATGATGCACAGCGGGAAATCCTCTTTCAATCCGTAAACGACACCTTATGATACACAGAACACTCTTCTCAATTTTCGAAAAGCATCCCGATCTGATTTATTTGGACTCCGCGGCGACGAGCCTGAAACCGACGTCCGTCCTTTCGGCCACGCGTGCCTATGAAGAAGTGTATTCTGCCAATATCGCGCGTGGACTCTATCCGATAGCCGAAGTAGCCACCGACGCTTTCGAAGCTGCGAGGAAAAAAGTAGCGCGGTTCATTCATGCGGATCCGAAGGAAATCATCTTCACCTCCGGCACCACACACGGGATCAATCTGACGGCACAGTTGCTCGATCCACTCGTCAAATCAGGTGACAACATCATCGTTACCGAACTCGAACACCATTCGAATTTTCTCCCCTGGAAGGAGCTGGCTCAGAGAAAAAATGCCGAATTCCGTATCGTTCCCTTTACCAAAGAAGGGCTTATCGATATCGAAACACTCTCATCAATGATCGATAACTACACCCGCGTCGTAGCATTTTCGGCTATCTCCAATGTCATGGGAGGAATCAATCCGACATCCGAAATCATCCGCATCGTCAAAGAAAAAAATCCCGAATGTATTACCGTCGTCGATGCGGCTCAGGCGGCAGGACATATCGATATCGATACCACGAAATGGAACGCCGACTTCATCGCTTTTTCCGGACACAAAATGTACGGTCCAACGGGCACTGGTGTGCTCTACGGGAAAGAAAACATTCTCGAGCATCTTCCTCCGACAACCTTCGGTGGCGGCATGGTAACGGATGCCTGCGCTGATGTACCAGAATACCGTGAAATCCCCCATCGATTTGAGGCCGGAACCCCGAACATCTCCGGTGTCATCGGGCTCGGTGCAGCAATCGACTACATCGTCGATACCGATATGAAAAAAATCCGTGAACATGATCTTGCAATTTCCAAATACGCCATCGAAAAGCTCCACTCTGCATTCGGGGACTCGATACGGATTCTCGGACCGACCGATATCGACCGCCGGTCGGCACTCATATCCTTCACGATCGATGGCATACACCCCCATGACCTCGCAGCTCTCCTTGGCGAGAAAAATATCTGCATCCGTGCCGGAGAACATTGTGCAGCACCACTCCACAGGAAACTCAATCTCTCCGCTACCGCCCGCATCAGCTTCGGAATCTATACGACGGAAGAAGATATTGATAGACTTATTACCGAAATGAAAAATATTCAAAAGTTTATCGGTTAACGTGTTAACGAGTTCACGAGTTGCGATTCTAACCCGTTAACCCGCAAAACTCGTTAACTAAATAATATGACTCTCTATCAAGAACTCATCCTCGATCACTATCGAAACCCTCGCAATCAGGGCGTTTTAAAAGAGCCAACCCATGAGGCCTCCGCGAACAATCCAACCTGCGGAGACAAACTTTCCATGCAAATTCTCGAAAAAAATGGTATAATCGAAAGCGTGAAGTTTACGGGATCTGGATGCGCCATCTCACAGGCATCCGCCTCGATACTCACGGAATCCCTCGCAGGGAAATCAATCGAAGAAGCAAGGGGTCTGAAAAAAGAGGATCTGCTCGAACTCCTCGGAATCGAACTCTCGCTCACCCGTTTGAAATGCGCGCTCCTCGCTCTCGATACGCTTAAAAAGGCTCTCCGATAAAGTTTTTCATTTCTCGGTTAATGGGCTCACGAGTTAACGAGTTTTTATTTCAACACGTTAACCCGTTAACCCGTTAATAATTAATAGGATACATAATATGTCTCTCAAAGACGAGTCAAAGCCAGCCGGACCGATCACTCTCGCAAGCGGTTGGACAGTAGAAATAGATCAGAACGCCTGCATCGGAGCCGCTCCTTGCACGGCTATCGCACCGAACACCTTCGGACTCGATGCGAATGGGAAAGCCGTCGTTCTCTCGACCGTCGATCAGGATGACAACGAAACCATCCTCTCTGCCGCACGCGCCTGTCCAGTCGCCGCAATCATCATCAAAAATGAGAAGGGCGAGAAGGTGTTCCCTGAATAGTATTACGTATCTTGTATAACGTATCGAGTATGGGAAAATTCCTCCTTCCGGAGGAATTTTCTTTACTTTTTCTCCCATACTCTATACTTTATACTTAATACATAATACATAACTTGTATGCCATCCCATAAAAACGAGTCTCTCCAAGCCGAGATGCTCGCGCAATTAAAAAAAGTCATGGATCCCGAACTCGGCGTATCACTCGTCGATCTCGGACTGATTTATGAAACCTCCCTTTCAAAAGAAGGCATCGCCCATATCAAGATGACGCTCACCACCATGGGTTGCCCACTCTTTCCGGTCATCGAGAAAGATATCGAAAATCATCTCATGGAAATCGAGGAAGTGAATGACGTGAAAATCGAACTCACCTTCGATCCGCCCTGGAACCCAAGCATGATGACCGATGAAGCCAAGGCCACACTCGGCTGGAATTAAAAATCAACCTTGGGTAAGGTTGATTTTTTTAAGGTATTTCCAACCACTCATGAGCGGGCAGTCCCTGTCGTCACAGTTTTTACACGACTCCTTTTAAAATAGTCAGTAGATAATTAATGCTACTAGATTTAAACTTGATTTTTAAATTTATTGACTATCCGATGTAACCAGCACCTCTTTCATTTCGTCTGCGGTTGGCCATTCAAAAGTCCTTATATCATCTTCCAAATCACTATTTCCTAAAAAAACAAACCCTGATTGAACCAATTGCTCACGCATCTCGTCGGCACTTGGCCATTCAGGATCAGGAGCACTTGATATTTCAGTAGCTACATCTCTCTTTGTCACATCTTTCGTAGGATATGTCTGATTAATAGTATGCTCAGAAGTATTCAGTGATGAAACAGTATCTACTGGTACTGCCACCTCTTCAGTCATGAAGAAAGGCATTCTTATTTTTTGATACTCACAAATAAGGAATATTGTTATGCCCACAATCATGAGTGCAAGGGCTGACACAAGTGGCCACTTTACGTGAGGATATACTAATTTTTCCTTATTTCTAGGAATAAACTGATTGTCCATAGTAAAATTGTTATAAAAAAACTACCTAGAGCGATTCACATACGTACGACCAATTGTAGTTATCCCATGGATGCCACCAATAATAAGCACCGTAACCAGCGAGTCGTTGTGTATATCCTGCTGGACAAGAACAAGCATTAGTTACAATGTTTTTTTCATAACAAGGTGCAACATATCCTGCATTATTTACCCCACCTCCTATAACGAAACTACCGCCGTACTTAACAATACCACCTCCGCCCGCATTTGAATCCACATAATCCTTTGTCACGAGTGTAGTCCCGATATCTCCTGCTACCGTACTAGCGGAGGACGCCTTTAATCCCACCACCAAATTCCCGGTCAGTCCGAGACTTCCATTTTTCACCTGCATCCCCACTCCCGTCGTGATCGGTCCTGCCACATTTCCAGTCGGAGGGCTTCCCCCTGGATTCGTCCAGGCCTGTGCGAATTGAATACCGAGACCAAGGATGATCCCGAGGGAAATAACTTTGAGCCAGTAGACGCTCTGTGTCGCGATAGGTTGCAGATTTTTCATATGGTTTGAGTTATTTCTTTACACTGAGTTCATCGAGTCTCTTCATGATTTCTTCCGAGGATGGCTGCGGTGTGGGCGTTACTCCTTCCGGTACTTTGCTCAACTCATCCAACCGACTCTGTATCTCTTCCGGTGAGGACACAGGCACAGGTGTTGATTCCTCCGTGACTTTACTTAACTCCTCGAGCCGTTGACTGACTTCTTCGACAGTCGGGACTTCTGTTGTTTCGACTTTCGGTACTGCTTGCAGGGGCTCTGATACTACCATATCTTCCTTCCCTACCTTAATCACCACATACACCACAACCGCGACAGCAAGAACTGTCAAAATGATGAGGAGGAGCTTCAGTCGTTTGTGATTATTGATTTGATCAATTTCTGATTGAAGAATCATAAATATGTATTTTTAGTTTCTATGGAGCGATTTCCTTCCAATTAAAGTCACAATTTCTCGTACCGACACAGCTATTCGTCGTTACCCCACATCGATCGGTAATCTCTATCGTCTGAGTCGGACACTCTGCCTTGGAAGCAGCCGCGCAAAGCGTCGCGTAATTGGAGGCGCAGATGACATTCACAGAGACGCTCGGGGCTGTTTTCCCGTTATAATTACTCGTTGTGATGACCGAACTCCCGACAGCGACACCCGTTATCAACCCCGTATTCGCACCGATCGTCGCGACTCCTGACGCCGAAGAATTCCAGGTCACGAGACTCGTGACTTCAGTAGCACCAGCGAGATTCAGACAATCAACCGGTCCATTAGCATTATAATATGCACGAAGTTGTCCTGTCATGCCTTCCGTTATCGTCAGGCTCGACGGACATAGCCGGTAATCGGCACTGTATCCCGCGAGGCTAAAATCGATCCATCCAAGCTCATCCGAATAGGCATACGTCGGAACAGCTCCTG
>JAUPWD010000013.1 GCA_030916685.1 Patescibacteria group bacterium | reverse complement strand
TTGAATTTCCAAAGCCAATCACGATAGCTTGGTGTCCCTGGCCTGATGTTTTTGTAGCTGTCTTCTTGGATGAAGAATGAGGAGAGCGCATACCAGCCGGCCTCAGGCGTGAGTCCGCCATACCATGATTTATAGGCATTTCCGAGGTAGTAGATCGGTTCGGCACCACCAAAGTAGTCGACACGGATGGTGTCGATATTATTTGTCGCGACAAATGCTTGAACGCGCTTCATATCCTGACCCCAGTCATAATTCGAGTCGGTAACGTATTTAAAGCCGTTTTTCGAACCGATTGCTTCATTGAAATAGGAGAGGTAATTTGGGTAGGCAAGAAACGGGATCGTGATGATCCAGATTGAGAATCCGATGCCGATGACGGAGTAGATACGGCGATTGAGTTGTTTCTCGGGCGCTATGTGTTCTTCGCTGTGAAGCTGTCTCTTGATGAATTGCGCGAGCGTCTTCGCGACGAAGAGGTAGAGGAAGAGGATGATGGGGAAAAGATGCCGGAGACCGATATTGAGATTTCCCGTGACAGAGAGAAAGACGTAGAGTGCAATAAATCCTCCGACCGTCCATTCGGTGACTTTCGTATGGAAGCTTGCGAGGAACGTTTCGAAAGCGCGTGAGGCGGTTTCCCTCCAGATTGGAAGTCTTGCTATGCGATAAAGACTATAGAGAATCGAGAAGAGAAGGAGGAAAAGAAAAGGGATAGTTTCCTTCATGAGGAAGACGGCGGGGAAGTAATAGGGGGATGCTTTGGTGGAGATGAGCTCCCTTGAATCGTCATGGAAGAAGGGGTTGTTGAAAAAGAAGACATTGCCTCCGGCAACACGGGTGAATACCACCATGACACCGAGCGTATAGTGTGTGAATGGCTTGAGTACCGGGATTTTCTCCATGCTGGCGATGGTGTCTCTCGCGAATACCTTGGCGGGACGATTATCGTTGAATTTCTGTTCCGCGAGGGCATTCATCTGTTCGCTCGGCATGTTCCAGACATTCGGGAGATAGACGGCATACACCGTGATGAAGCAAAGTAGGAGTATGGCGACATATTTCTTCACATAGGCGAAGGCGAGCTTGAGACGCTCCACCCAGGGAAGTTTGATGGCCGTCCCGAGTCCATAGAGGACTGACATGATACCGAAGATTGGGAGGATGAGTACCGCTGAAAATTTTACGGTCTGGGCGAGGCCGAGAATGATACCGGCGATGACCAGATTTTTTGTGGAAGGGTGCTTGAGGAATTGGACGAAGAAATACGTCGCGATGAGAATGGCGGTCGCGATGCCAAGGTCGGTCGTGACATAGTGCGCGTGAGCGATGATATTCGGATCAAAAACAAAGAGAAGAATAGCAAAGAGTGCAGCGAGCGTACCGGCGCTTTCTTTCGTATATCGGTAGAGAAAATATGCGGCGAGGAGGCCAAGAAGAATAACCGGAAGTCGCGAGAAGAAAATGATGAGATCGGCGTTATTACCAAGTCCGTAGATAAAGAGCGTCCCGATATTCCACTGTTCGTTGACGCCCTCCGTCCAGAGCGGGTCATTGATAGGAAATGCCGGCTGAAGGAGGAGGAGTGGGAGGCCGATGAGATCCTTCAGAAGCGGTGGGTGCTCGTAGTTGATGCGCATGTCGCCATACCGGACATAGCTGTAGGATGCTGGGATATGCGCGCGCTCATCATAGGTCGCGGAATCATTCCAGGCGGTGAGGAGTGTAAATCCGAGGAAGACCGTGAGCATGATAGATGCTACGATGGCCGGACGGTGCTTGATGGATTGAAGGAGATGATGCATAGGCGGTCTGGTACTTGTTTATTGTTTACTGCTTATTGTTCTTTGATTTTTGGTATGACGATTACCTTGAAATTCGCATAGCCTGACTCGGAAGGGATGTCTTTGATGAATGCCTGGGGGGATCGCTTTCGGATATTCTGGAAAATAGTTTCATCGAAACGGGTCATGATGATTTCGGCCGGTGCGATGATGGTTGTTTCCGGGCGGAGAACGGTGAAATTTTTCGCTTGCTTGTATGTTTGAAAGAGAATGGCCTGGAGATCGATATAGCCGGTATTGGCATAGAGATACAGATGTGTTTCGGCTGGTGCGATATTAATATGCTCTGACATATTTCTGAATTGAGCCGAGAACGAGGCGTATTGTTTCGGGTTGTGCGCGAAGAAAGAAAAGTATTTGACCGTATTCCAGAGTGCGCTTATGCCAAGGGAGAAAATAAGAAAGGAGAGAAATACAACTTTTCGGCCGCCTTTGTTTTTGAGCGCGAGGTTGAAGAGGAAGAGCGCCGGGAACGTGGCAAAGAGAAAGACGGGCACCTGGGTTCCGATGGAGCGAAGTGCATGTGGGAGGCCTTCATTAGTGAGGAATTCCGGTGCGAGCATGACGAAGAATATGATAAAGAGGAAGGCATTGCGCGCGAGATGTGGATTGTAATCCTTGCGGCGGATGCGGGCCACGAATAGCATCCATGTCTGTCCGAGAAGGAAGAGAAACCCTGCGAGAAACAGCGTCCCGACGATGGGATCGAGTATTGGGTATGGAGCGTAATTGTGACGGAAATTCTGATCGCCGACGAAATTATATTTGATGAATGAGAGGCCAAGTGTTTTTCCGAGAGTGCCGAGGAGGTCACCGTGGTTCACTTTCGGAGAGAAGATGGAGATGTCCTCAGAACGATCAGAGAAATGATGCGGGTTCTGGTAGAAATCATAAAACATCGGACTCGCAGCAACACTAGCAGCGAAAATAAATACGAGAGCATGTCGCCAGAACCTCCGGAGAAAATTTTCATAGGAAAGAATCAGAACCGGGAGAAGGAGAATGAGGATGAATGGTGCCAGACGAAACGCGATATAGGTATGAAGACCGAGACCGAAGAGAAGTCCAGCGAAAAAGAAAGGAATAATTTTCCCGGTACGGAGACCACGGAAGAAAAAATAGAAGGAAAAGGAGAGGAGGAGGGATGTCATGATGGCTCGGAATCCGATGCGCGAGAAATTGATCGCCCAGTAGGAGGTGGCAGTGATGAATGCCGCGATGATCCCGGCGAAACGACGTTCGAAAAGCTCCCAAGCGAGGAGTCCGATGCCGAGAGTGGTCAAAGTGCCGAAAATAGCCGACCAGAGCTTGAGTGCGGGGATATTGTAGCCGAATGTCTTCAATGCGAGAGCTTGGAGATTGATGAAGAGCCCTTCTCTTCCGGAGTTGTCTTCGTAGAAGAGTTTATAATTTCCGGTTTCGTTGGCTTCGATCGCATTAGTGCCGTTCATCGCCTCGTCGGGGTAGAGTCCGGCGGGGAGATTCTCTAT
>JAUPWD010000012.1 GCA_030916685.1 Patescibacteria group bacterium | reverse complement strand
TGCCACAACTCCCTGTGAAGCTTCACAAAACATATCCGCGCCGGAAAGCGCGGCCGTAACAGTCTCTATCTGTGCTCCTGACATATGCTCGGCTCGCTCAATAGCGGCGAGCAATGCCTTGGCAGCCTCCTCGGGATTCGTCACCGTCCCACGACGGACACCTGATGCGGGAACGCTCCCGACACCGATGATACGGAGCGGGAGTCCGGATTCAGTTTCTTCTCCGATCACCACACGGAAATGAGAAGACCCGAGATCAACACCAGTAAAAATTTCTTTTTTTGCCATACGTACTTTTTCACACAACAACAGACCGATCACGTCCCGTATTCATACCCTCCAGTATACCTCAAAAAATGCGTCTCGCAAAAAAGAGAGGCTTTTCGAGAAGCTTCTAATGAAGGAGTGCCGCTACCCGAGGGAGAAAAATAATAAATCCGATGAGCACAGCAAAAAGAGAAGATACGAGCACGGCAGCGGCCATGATGTCTTTGACCACCTTCGCATACGGATGAATGCGTGATTTCGTCATATCGACAAGTCGTTCGATGGCGGTATTAAGAAGCTCCAGAGAGAGGACGATGCCAACCATAATGAAAAGGATTGACTGCTCCATCGATGAAAGTTGAAACAGGAATGCCAGAAGGAAGACGAGCGCAGCAAAAACAATCTCTATCTGAAAATTGTGCTCATGGCGAAAGGCATAGGAGAGTCCGCGGAAAGCATGGCGGAAACTTCGAAAAAGTCTATACATATGGAAAATCAGTGTTTGTTTTTTGAGAATTTGTTTTTCAATCGATTGCCGGTCATCCGATCAACGACTTGTTCCTGGATACCGAACATCCGTTCTCCATGGCGAAACCCGAGCAAGTGTAGGATACCATGGGAAACGATAAATGACATCTCCGTCTCAAGAGACACCCCATCCTCCTTTGCCGCACGCTCGATAAACGGTACCGAGAATATGATGTCACCGAGGAACACCTCCTTTAACACTTCACGTCCGATGGCCGCCTTACTCTTATATTCATGGAAAGAAAGGATGTCCGTCTCTTTATCCTTGCCTCGATATTCACAATTCAGTCTCCGCACCTCAGCATCATCCGTCGCTACCGCACTCACGCTTACATCCCTCCCCTCAAGCTCCGACATCGAAACAAGCGAGAGAGTCACCTCCATCACCTTCCGATAGAAAGACTTCGGGAGCTTCTTCCCTTGCCCTTTCTGAAAAATAATATCTAAAGTAACCATAGGAATGGTAATTTATAATTTCGAAGTAAGAATTTCGAATCAAATCCAAATTTTCAAATCTTAGAATTAAAAATTCACTCAAAATTCAAAATTGGAAATTCAAAATTATCCCCTCCGTAGTTATGCCAACAACCTCTCAGCAATGGAGCGTATCAAATTCCCATCTGCCTGCCCTGCCGCTTTTTTCATCGCGACTCCCATTACCTAACCAAGTGCATCCTTGCCCGCCGCGCCCGTCTCAGTGATAGCCTCGCGCACCATGCGCTCTACCTCGGCTTCTGGAAGCTGGGCTGGGAGATACATTTCGATAAGAGCAAGCTCCGCGCGTTCCTTCTCAACCAGATCCATCCGATTCGCGGCTTCATACTGGGCGATACTGTCCTTCCTTTGCTTGGAAATCTTCTTGATTACCGCGAGTACATCATCATCGGAAAGCTCCGTCGCTGGTTTCCGCATCTCGATCGCTTCATTTTTCACCGCACTCTGGATAAATCGGATCGTA
Source organism: Patescibacteria group bacterium (assembly GCA_030916685.1). The sequence goes on along the minus strand of JAUPWD010000012.1, from coordinate 823 downwards.
TCACGCTTTAATACGTCTCCTGATTTCATCGCCGCCTTCAATTCTTCCGTCATCTGCGCAAAAAGTGCCATACTCATTGAAAACATTTATGAATTACGAATATGCCGAGTGTACCTGAAAAAGAGAGTCTGTTCAATAGACTCTTCATCAAAAAGAAAGAGGATTCCATGGAATCCTCTTCTTTTATTAGTCGTTCAAGTGTTTCTTGATATCGCGAAGGGTCTCATCGGTGAATTTCCCAAGCTTCTTCATGCGATCAATCTGCTTGCGGATTTTTACTTTGTAGAGAGCCTCATTGCGACGCTTCGGCTTGCTTTTCTCTTCCTGCTTGAAGCGGCCCTTGCGAGCTTTCTGAAGCACACCGCTCTGCTGAATGCGGCGTGAAAAACGCCGAATCAGACTTTCCGGGGCTTCTTTCTCTTTTCGTTTGATTTCAATCATAGAGTACCTCCTTTCCGTAGTTATTTACATAACTACATTTACTGCATTGTATCACATGGGCTGGATGCCCTCCGTAAGCCTGGCACCTCCGATGAGATGGAGATGAATGTGTTTCACCTCCTGTCCCCCGTCGTGACCGGTACGGAAGAGTAGCTTATACCCTTTTTCGGAAATACTCAAGTCTTTCGCAATCTGCTTCGCCACGAGTATCATACGCCCCAAAAGCATTGCATCCCCCTCTTCCAAATCATTGATCGATTCGATTTCCCGCTTCGGGATGATAAGCACATGCACCGGCGCCAATGGATGGATATCCTTAAAAGCCAAAATCTCCTCATCCTCATACACGATATCGGCCGGGATCTCCTTGCGAACAATTTTC
>JAUPWD010000011.1 GCA_030916685.1 Patescibacteria group bacterium | reverse complement strand
CCGGTCGTGACGGCGACCCCGGTCTGTGTGACGGGGGCACCGCGGGTGAATCTCGATTGGGCAGATGATGATAATACGATTACCTGGGATATTGAGCGCGACGCATCGCCATTGGTCACTGGACTAGCGGTTTCGTCCTCTGTGGATGCGACGGTGGCGAATGCGACGAGTTATTCATATGTGGTGACCGCTTATGGACCCATGGGTCCTGGGTTCGCCGTGTCTGATCCAGTGGTCGCTACGACGCTTGATTGTGGTGCATTGCAGCCAACACCAGCACTATCCATTGTGAGTTTCGAGGGGGGGAATATCGCATCTTTGGCAGAGCTCAAGACGAAAGTATTGCGACCGACTTTTACCGGGACGACGAATATTCCGAATGCCACGGTGGATATCCTCGTCAATAGTACGCAGATAATCTCCGATCAGGTGACAGCGAATGGAGTGGGATACTGGTCTTGGACGCCGGCTGTCGACCTTGAAATTGGTGATCATACCATGACCGTGACGGCGACGGATCCGCTTGATATCACGAGAGTAGCGAGCGAAACGGTTTCTTTTCGTATCGAAAAAGAATCCTCCGGATCCGGTGATGATGACAATAAGAAAAAGAAAAAATCAGTAATCACGCTGATAGATTCAGGGATTCAAACTACGCCGGATACCCCCTTTGATTTTTCCGTGCAAAGCGATGCGTTATCTGTGTATCAGGGAGATACTTTGAATATATCGCTTCAGGTATCTGAGTTGCATTCGCGATATATCGGGGCCGAGGCGAAGGTTTCTTATGATCTGGTCGCGCCGAATGGAGGGAATGTCACACATGCAGAATCCTCTATCATTCTCAGTGATGGAATGAAAAAAGCAACCCACGTATTGGTGCCACTTTCATCTGACCCGAGTGAACGATATCGAATTCGGACAACGATAACGTTGGGGCGGTATAGCGTGACGCGGGAGATGATGTTTACAGTACTTCCTCTGCCGGTCCTTCAGCTTGGGGGTGGCGCGGCAGTGACCCTTCCTCAGTTAGTAGCATTCTCAGGATGGATTGCTCTCACGCTCCTCACCCTTCTTCTGCTTTGGCTCCTTTTGTTTATCCGTGAATACTGGCTCTACCTCCATTCTTGGAGGCATATCACTGAGCGACAGCTCATCCGACTAGGGTTCTTCGGAACGAGAAGGGGGGTGTCGACATGAATTTCGAATTCTTTCTTATTTTTGCTCATGCATTGACTCTGGTGGCGCTTTCGCTCGCCTTTCTCTTTGCGGTGGGTGTCGTGTGGCGTGTCGAGATGGAGCTCGACGCTTCGTACAAGCTTTTCGCATTCGCGCTCGTATTTCTCATTATCGCGGAAGCGACGAATCTCCTTCATTTTCGGGATTCCGCTCTCATCGCTACGGTTATTATTGAGGGATCGCGCATGATTGCAGCTGTACTCTTTCTCGCAGGAATTCTCTTCATGCGGGATATCGTCCGTCATATGGATGGGGAAATCGGGAATGTTGAAAAGAAGACGGATTTTTGAAAACAAAAAACCATCCGATGGGATGGTTTTTTCGATTCGTGATGCGTTTACCGCAGGATCGAGAGGCTGGTCAGGGTAAACATAGAGTATCCGAAAACCATGATAGCAATCATGATGATGCCATGGCAGGAAAGATAAAAAATGACTTCTTCGCGTTCGGTAGACCGGGACTTCATAAGAATATTTATCAAACGGGTAACGGGAAATAGTATCGGAAATCAGTCTTTTTGTCAAGGGTCAAAGTTATTTTTCTTTGACAGAATGGCTTTTTTTCGGTATAAATGAAGGCATGCTCCTGTAGTGAAACGGATATCACAGCGGTCTTCGGAACCGTTAGTCCAAGTTCGATTCTTGGCGGGAGCACAGAAAGCGTATTGGAAGAGATCACCTCCCTGAGGTGTTTTTTTGTTGGAAAGAGCTGTATACTATGGTCATAAATCATAAAGAAAAAAACGTATGACATGGGATAATTTTACCGATCGGGCGAGGGGGATATTCTTCATCGCAGTATCGGTTGCAGCGCTCGGATATGCGTATCAGTTCGGGCGAGAGGTAAATCAGGGGAATTCAAATCGGACATTCACTGCTGATGCAGAAAGTATCGTCAGTGTTACACCGGATGTCGCGAAGTTTTCCGTGAGCCTCGTGACTGAGGGAGGAAAGAATGTGAGTGATATTCAGAAGCAAAACATCGACAAAATGAACTCCATCAATGCATATTTGAAGGAGATGGGAGTTGGCAAGAAAGATTTGCAAACGACGAACTACAGTCTTTCGCCGAGATATTCATATCCGAATTGTGAGCGCACCGGTCAGTCAGTCTGTCCTCCGCCGTCGATTTCCGGATATACTTTGACGCAATCACTTTCGGTCAAGGTTCGTGATCTCGAGAAGCTCGGGGACATGCTTTCAGGTGTCGTAGAGAAGGGTGCCAATAGCGTCTCATCGGTATCCTTCGTCGTCGATGACGAATCCGCTGCCAAGAATCAGGCCAGGGGAGAGGCTATCATGAAGGCGAAGAAAAATGCGATGGATATAGCGAAAGCAGGAGGATTCCGAGTTGGGAAGATGACCGCGCTCTATGAGGATCAGGGTTCTCCGGTATCACCGATGTATAATTATGCCGAGGGTATGGGGGGTATGTCGAAATCAATGGATGTCAGTAGCCCAACTATCGAGCCGGGAACGAGTGAGATGAAAGTGCATGTCACGGTAACCTACGAAATACGGGATTAGGAGCGAGTGGGCGCGTCAATGAGGTTGTTTTTACTTCATTGACGCGCATTCCCTTTCTTGGTATTATAGTTTCATCCTTTGAAAAGGGTTTTTTGTTTGTGCTGGTGTCGGGCGCATAGCTCAGTTGGTAGAGCAGTGGCCTCTTAAGCCAACGGTCGGGGGTTCGAATCCCTCTGCGCCCACCATTTTTAGGAAAATCATGACATTGCCCTTGTAGCTCAATGGATAGAGCCGCGGACTTCTAAGCCGTTGATGTTGGTTCGATT
>JAUPWD010000010.1 GCA_030916685.1 Patescibacteria group bacterium | reverse complement strand
TTTTCAAACAATGCCAAAATGGCTTAATTTAAAAATTTCAAAATTGTAACATTGGAAATTGATTGAAAATTAGAAATTAGAAATTGAAAATTACCTCACCTTCTTCCAATCGAAGTTCCACGGATCATCCTTTCTGCCCGGGGCGATGTCAGCGTGGCCGACGACTTGTTTGATAGCATATTTTCCGCGGAGATATGCAATCAGATCATTCACGGCATCATACTGCGCCTGCGTATATTTGTCATCCTTCGTATTGAGGATTTCTACCCCAATGGAGAAGTCATTCACATTCGTCCGGCCATCCGGCATCTTCGAGACACCAGCATGATACGCGATATTTGCATCATCGACCAGCCGATAGATATTTCCCTTCCGATCGATCATATAATGCGGTGCCACCTCGTAACTCTTCCAAATATCGACAACCTTATCTACCGAATACACATCACCCCCCAGAGAATTATATGAGGCATGAAGCACTACCGTATCGATTTTCCGCAATTTTTCCGGAACACCGAACCCGAAATCCACCTTCTTCTCAATGATCTTTATTTGCGGAGCGGTCTCCGTCGACTGACGGACCGCAGACGGTGCATCCGCTGTTTGATCTACCCCCTGCTTCATGGTATCCGCTGCTCGCTTCTCCGTCATTTCCTTCACGCTCTCTGCCTGATCTTTGATTGCCTGATACCGGGAAATCTCCCCTGCACCCGAAACCATGTCCGCCACCGATGCCGGCTGTACGGCATTCGGATTCTCCACCGTAACCGAACTACCGCCCATGCCAAATAGAAAATATCCTGCCCCGAGGATTACCAACAAGAGAGAAATAAGAAATCCAATAAACCCCATAATCCTACTTATACCGGAGCGCATCAAGAGCATCGATCTTGCTCGCCTTGCGCGCTGGAAAAATACCTGTGAGAAATCCGACGAAGGCGCCGAAAGCAATGATCGTACTCACGAACCACAATGGACTGTAGAACAGATCCACTTTTTCACCGCCGAATCGGGTGGCGACGAGATTGATGATGAAGTTCAATACCTCTCCCTCCATAAACCCAATGAGCACTCCTCCGAGTCCACCAAGGAAGCCCATCATGGTCGCTTCCGAGATAAACATGAGCCAAATCGCCATATTGGAAGCGCCAATAGCCTTCATAATACCAATTTCTTCCGTTCGTTCGAGAAGCGTGATGGTCATCGTATTGAACATACCGATAGCCGATACGACAAGCGCGATTACGCCGAACATCATAAGAACGATCTGCACTACACTGAAGACTTTATTCGCCTGATCGACGATATCCGATATCGATGAAGCGATAAGTTTTTTCTCTTGTACCGCCTGACGGACACCCTCGACTTCATTCGTGCTTCCGCACTTCACCTTCAATTTGGAATAGTCCGGGAGATTCAGCTTATTAATACTCTGAATCGGGAGATAGAGTACATTGTCTTCTCCCTGCACAATGCCCGAAACGACATATGGTGCATCCGGCAAAAGGATTTCCTCCTTGCTCAACCCATCAGCAGACTCAATTTTTCGAAACAGTTTGATATCCATTTCTTTTCCGATGATATCCTCCGGTTTCTGACTGAAAATAGACGCGACCGCATTTGAAACGACTATCTGATGCTCGCTACTCTCAAAGTTTTTTCCGAAAGTGAAAGCAAGGCCGTCGAGATTCATGAAGTCACTCTCTGTCGCAATAGCATTAATCTCAAGTGCTACGCCATCCAATCGTGCCTGTGCCCGAAGCTCGAGAGCAGGAATGACATCCGCGACCCCTGGAAGCTCTTTGATTGCTGCAGCCATATCTTTGTCCAATGCTACCGTTCCCTCACGCTCGATCGTGACATCAAGGGTCACCAAGGCATCAGATGTCGTTATTTTCTGAAGGAGCGTCCGTTGAAGCCCATATCCGAAAGAAACGAGAAAGAGAATTGCAGCGATACCGACACCCATACCAAAAATTGTCAAAATCGTTCGCATCGTGCGAGCCTTGAACATACGGAGTGACAATTTGACGACATCAGAGACAAGCATATGGGAGATGAGATACGAGATATTAGATACTGGATATTGGATACGAGATAAGGGATGAGAGGATAATGTTTAATTTCCAATTTTCAATGAGTACATTTCTGAATTGAAACATTAAATCATTTTTTTAAAATTAGAAATTGTTCATACCTAGGAATATTTGATAAGCATGATCATTTCGATTTCCCGAACAATTTTCTCAACCGTCAATCGGATGATACCCACACCACCGATGTCCTGAGGAGCATCTAATCGGCGATGAAGTTCTTTCTGCCCGATTTTGCTTTCAAGCCGCAACTTCAGAGTCGATTGCAGACGAATATCCTGAGTCGGATTCAGTGTGATATGGAAATGTTGTTTCAAATATTGAGCAAGTGCGAGCGGACTCCTGCTTGGCATCGTTTTGCCAATTTCCGCCTGTTCGATAACTGCCGAGATGCGCTCACCGAAAGTCTCGGCTCGGGACTTATTCCAACCGGCACCGCCCATCTCAAGCCCTTTATCGAGCGAATTCACGAAATTCTCCGTATCAATATTATGAAAGAGAAGTTCTTTCAAGAAACTCTCACCCATAGATACTTGCTCTTCCGAGAGGTCCGAAAGAACGTGCGCCATAAGCTGCTTTGCCTTGAATGGAATAAGAAGCACATCCACCTGCTGCGGAAGTAAATTTTTGAAGGAAGCCATGAGCATTTTCAACTCCTCTGTCTCCTTCGGAATATCCTCTTCGTGAAGTCGCTTGAGTAATTCCTTCTCTTCTTCTTTTTTCTTCTCTGGAATCTTTCGCTTTTCTTTGAACACTTCCTCGCTAATGACACGACCATCCTTCATGCGAATAACGCGATCAGCATAAATGAGATGCTCGGGATTATGCGTCACCATGATAATGGTCTTCCCATCATGTTCATTCAATTCCTTGAGAATTTGTAATACATTTTCTGCGGACTCGGAATCGAGATTTCCCACCGGCTCATCCGCGAGAATAATTCCTGGGTTATTAATAAGCGACCTCGCTATAGCGACACGCTGCTTCTGACCACCCGAGAGCTGACTTGGGTATTTATCCGCATGTTCGGCAATTCCAAAACGACGGAGCAATTTAATTCCTTCCGCACGACGAATTTTTACTCGCTCACCCATGAATGTCTGCGGCAGGCATACATTATCGAGTATCGTAAGGGATTCAATCAAATAAAAAGCCTGAAAAACAAGTCCTACTCCAATCTGATGCAGATCGAGCATCTCTCGCTCTGTCATTTTCGAGAGCCCCTTTCCATTTATGAGAATGTCACCGTATGTCGGTCGTTGGAGACCCGCGATCGCATACAGAAGAGTTGATTTTCCACAGCCTGAAGGACCGAAAATGATGACGTATTCATTCGGATAAATAGAAATATTTGTTTCCTCGAGTGCTCTCGTCTCATTAGACTTCCCTTGGTTATAGAGCACGCGCAGATGATCGACGACAATAGATGGTTCTAATCCGATTTCCATATTTCACGCTTGAACATCCGCAGAAGTAAGTTTTTGTATTATATCATACCTTCTTTGTCTTTCTCTTTTAAAAAG
>JAUPWD010000009.1 GCA_030916685.1 Patescibacteria group bacterium | reverse complement strand
CGAAGTGCTGGAAGCGAGAGCGCGACTGAGGCATTTCGTTCGGAAAAAAGCTTCCGCGCATGATCCTCCAGATTCTGTGGAAGCATTTTTTCATTCAGCGAAACAATTTCCGATTTCTTCGAAAGAAGTATTTGGAGGTCATTTTTATTTTTCAACTTTCCTGATTCCGAAAAAAGAATATGGATGAACGTATCAGAAAAAAGTTCCGGGTGAGATTCCAATGCATTGCAGATCCTTTCCGAAAAAACTTCATCCGAAAGAACATTCCGAATCACGATCATCTTTTCTTCCGCAAACAATCCCGTCTGCCATGCCTCCTGAAGGAGTATCCAGTTCTTCTCTTCTTCACCGGAAAGATCGAAATCTAAAAGAAGCACCTGCGCCTCGGGCATACGCAGAGAAAATTCATCACGAAGCTCTCGCTCGCGCCGTTTGACGAAATATTCGCTTTCTCCTACTAAAAACTGAATCATACATTCATTGTACCAAAAAGAGCGGTTCCCCGCTCTTTCCCTCAAATTCTTCACTTAAAACCTTATTCAAAAATATTTTTCGCTGTCCGGTCCGTCAGCTGACGGATTAATCGGCAAGAAAAAGATTGTTTGAATAAGGTTTTTGACCCACTACGCCTGTGGCTCCCAACCGAATGCCATCCCAGGAACCATGACCTCTACCCAGATCTGTCCGGGAACGAATTTAATTTCCGATCCAGACTCATCATAGTAGAAAAGCTTCGAATCAAGAGCCTTCCGGCTTTTCTTCCAGGTACCGCGATACTCTTTGCCATTCATATAGTATCTCGCCTCGCCGGTTTCCGCGGTATCGAACCATGGATCCCCGAACTGGAGATTATTGTACCGGCCGGAGATATTCCTCGGACCTTCCTTCTCCCAATCCTCGAGACCTTCCCATGGATCACTCACACCCCGCGCCTTATAATCCGTCGTCGCCATGATCTGCTCATTCTCGGCGATCACGAGCACGACATTCTTCGGCGCGATTCGCTTGTCATTGTTCCGATCGAAATCTGGCTCACCGCCCCAGATGCGCAAGTAGCTATTGCTCACGCTGTCATAATCATATTCCGCCTCCATCATGCCGGGATATCCGAATCGCAAGTGTCCGCTCGCCACGCGATCTGCGACCGGAGCATCCTCCTGATGAGGGTATCCGGAGAAATTCGAGGTCTCGCGATATCCGTAATTCTTCGCAGCGGCAAGGAGTTGATCTCCCTTGATATACCCCGTATCCTCACCCCTCATGAGGCCCGTCCGCTCTTTCCGGAAGCAAAATTGACTTGCGCGCTTTCCCCCCTGATCGTTGCAGTCCAAATTGTCGATCACACCATCATCGAGTTTCTTCAGGGCGAAGGCCGACCCTCCCCATCCGACGAATATCGCATCGAGTCCACGTGCTACGCTGATGTAGTCGTGCCGGGCACTTCGCATCGCACCGACTTCATCAGGGATCTCACACTGATACACACCGAGGAGCCGCGTCACAAATATTCCTTCCGCCGGATTCGGCATTTCAAATACCATATCCGCCTGCGAGAATCCCGCTACCGGACGAGCCTGTCTGTCTACCGGCTGCATCACCGCGAAGGCGCGCTTATTCCAATTTTCACAAGCAACTCCTGTTATCGGCGAAATCGGTCCATCATTCACAGGAGCCTGGGGAACCTCGGATGATCCATCCCGGGTGATCTCAATCGGCTTCACATTCTGACGCCTGAGCAAATCCTTTCCGAATGAAAAGTATCCAATAACCAATGCAACCACCACGGCGATCGCACCTATCATGACTTTATTTTTTGACTCCATACGTTCAAACCAAATAATTAATTCTTTCATCATAATATCACATTTTCACTGGCGCCCGAAAAAGAAATATATCAAGCCTTTACAAAAAGAGCGCTTCCCTATAGCGTATCTCATATCTATGAAAACCTATATCCTGAAAATTGGTGGGAGCGTCCTCACGGTGAAAAGCGCCTCCCAAGCGAAACTTCGCCAAATACTCACGACACACATCGGTGAAGCCCTCGGTCACGCCTATGACCCGAAAAAAATGCGCCTTATCCTCATCCATGGCGTCGGATCCTTCGGACACCTCCATGCCCACACGCACGGACTCGCGCAAGGAACGAAAAGCGCACTGAAAAAACTTCCACGGACGCTTGAAAACAACACTCTGAATCAATCCCTCTCCGCGAGATTGGCGAAAATTTTCCAAGAAAAGCGTCTCCCAGTCGCAAGCATCAATACCGCGTCCGTCGCCATCAATCGTAAAGGAAGATTGGAAACGCTTTCAATCGACGCGATAGAAAATGCTCTCGGAATCGGAGCTATTCCCATGCTTCATGGCGACATGATCTTCGATTCCGACTGGGGAATGTCTGTCTGCTCCGGCGACACGCTCATCCCATTTCTTGCGAAGAAATTCGACGTCGAAAAAATATTTTTCGCATCGGATGTCGACGGGATTTTCTCCTGCGATCCACACAAGTTCAAACATGCGCAGTTTATCAAAGAGACATCCCTCAATGATCTCCTCTCTGGAAAATCAATTACCCTCGCCGGATCCCACCATACCGATGTCACCGATGGATTCCGGGGAAAATTCGGCGTTTTTCAAAATCACTCATTTCCTCATTTGAAAAAAATTCATATTTTCAACGGCCTCGATCCGACGAATTTTGAAAATGTTTTCAAGGCTTCATTCTCGCTCGGAACAAAGATTTCGATAGATTCTCAAAAAAAATAAGCAGGGAGATGATACTCCCCGCCCGGTCAAAACGACTTCGCGTCATACCTCCAGTCCTGCCGCTGCAAGCCGACGTGACGATCCCAGGCATCAAGGATCTCCTTCATGCCACCACGGACGCGATAATTTCGGATGTCCTCCGAATACGCCCACTCCCAGCCGAGAAGCTCGCCGGTTTCTATCGCCGTACCACCGAAACGACGCGCTCCTTGACACTCCGCGAAATAAATTTCCTGAGGAATCTCACCATTGAGCATAAACTCGAGAAGAAGTATCGGCGGAGAAATCAGGACCTCAAAACCAACCTCTTCCGTGAGCACACGCTCCAAAGCAGTGGCGATCGATTCAAGCTTGCCGTCAGCGCCCATCTCCATTGTTTCCCACGGAATAGAAAGGTCTCCGACTTTTTTGTCATACAGCGGCTTTGCTATTCCCTCAGCAACGATGAAGATTTGTCCGCGTTCATCGTAAAGAACCAATCCAATCCCCCGAACTTTAGGGGCACCCCTTAAACTATCTTGCATGACCCGCTCCTCTCATCATTTTCGCAACCCAAAGACTGTACCGAAAAAAACGGCGAGTGTCAATAAAAAAATTTTGACGTGAGCCTTTTTTTCTGCTATACTTTCTAGGTAAAGAACGGGTGAAAACCACGTTCTTTTTTATTACCAAGCAAATAAGCGAGGTAATACAAGGGAAAAATCCCTTTTAATTTGTAAGAGAAAAAATATGGCGCTGGAAATGCCGACGGAGGAGTGGAAAAAAGGGACACCTGATCTTCATCTCGATCCGAGAAAGGATAAGGATCCGGTAGAAGAACTCATTAGAACGCACGGGTTCGAAGAAGCAGTAGATGAAATAATCGAACGATTCAAAAAGAATCCTGATGATCCAGAGCTTCGTCGGCAAGCCAACCTCATCATGAATCGATGTGATGACTTGGCCAACGGACTTAGAAAAGAACTCTCCCACTAAAAACTAAAAACCGGCCGACTGGCCGGTTTTTTGTTATCTGTTAACTGTTCGTTGTTTCTTGATTAGATTTCTCCCCAATTTTTTCCGATAGATGTTTCGACGATGAGCGGCACCTTGAGAGTATACGCATTCTCCATCACTTGTTTCAGATCTTTCGCGAATCGCTCGGCAACACTTTCCTTCACTTCGAAAATAAGTTCGTCATGTACCTGAAGGAGCATCTTTACTCGCAGTGCCTCATCAGGGTTTACGTCGCTATTGTATTCTTTCACGAGTTTTTCCGCGGCGAGCATGGAAAGCTTCATGATATCCGCCGCGAGTCCCTGTACCGGCATATTGATCGCCATGCGCTCCCCACTCCGAGCCACCATTACATTCTCGCTCCGGATCTCCGGTACCGCGCGTCGTCGTCCGAGTTCTGTCTCCACAAATCCTTTCTCACGCGCGGAGACTTTCATCGATTCCATGAACTCCGCCACCTTCGGAAATTTCGTGAAGTACGCCTTGATAAATTCTCCCGCCTCCTTCTGCCCGATTTCGGCCGCCTGTGCGAGACCGAATGCACCCATGCCATACATGAGTCCGAAATTAAACACCTTGGCCTGCCGACGCATATCATTCGTCACCAGCTCGGGTGCAACCTTAAATACGACCGCACCCGTCGTCCGATGCACATCCTCCCCCTTGCGAAACGCTTCCACGAGCGCCGGATCATCCGAAAGATGCGCCATGACTCGAAGCTCGATCTGCGAATAATCAGACCCAACGAAGAGATGTCCCTCTTCCACCTCAAAGGCGCCACGGATTTTCTCGCTCCACGCGTTGCGGGCGGGTATGTTTTGTAGATTTGGATTCGACGAAGAGAGTCGTCCGGTCGCCGCCACCGCCTGATGAAATGTCGTATGAAGTCTTGATTTCGAATCCACGAGGAGCGGCAATGCATCGAGATAGGTCGTCTTCAATTTGAACAATTCGCGATACTGTTCGATGAGTCCTGCGATCGGATACTCCGCCTTTAATTTTATGAGCTCGGGCGATGCCGTCGAAATGCCGGTCTTCGTCTTCTTCACTCCGACGGTCGGGATTTTCAATTCGACGAAGAGGATTTCTGCGAGCTGTTTCGGCGAGTTGATATTAAATTCCCGTCCGGCATATTTATAAATTTCCTGCTCAAGCCCGGTGATTTCAAGCGACAGCTCCACTGAAAGCGCGCGAAACTTTTCCGTATTCAATCTGATACCGGATTCTTCCATCTCGGCGAGAATCGGAATGAGCGGCATCTCGATAGTTTCAAAAACCGTCCGCACCGTCTTTCCGGCGATCTGTTCTCTGCTCATCTCGTCCATCTGTTTCGAGAAGTGTTTCTCGAGTTCCCATACGGCGCGAGCCTTTTCTCCCGCTCCGGAAATTTCTTCCATACCGAGCTCAGAAAGAATCAGTCGTTCGAAGGAGACATCACTCCCGGCACTGAGAATATACGCCGCAATCTCGACATCGAAAGCGATATTTTTCACGGCTATTTTTTCCGGCATCAACGCCCGCATGATACTCTTCCCATCGAAAGCTACTTTTCCAATGGATTCGTTTTCAAAAAATGTCTGGAGAAATTTTTTCGTCTCTTCATTCCAGGAAATGATCCCCGCGGACTTCTCGGTCGCTACGCCCACGCTCTCGAGAGCCGTACCGAAGAGCGATCCCATGCCCTTTTCCAGCCACACTCCGACCCGTGTATTTTTCCCGATAAAATCAATAAATTCTCCTTCTGTCTTAATATTCTTGATCTTCTCCTTCTTCTCTTTTTGTTTATTGTTGTCTGTTAATTGTTGACTACTTTCTGCTCCCGGCAATCGTTTCAATAAACTAAAAAACCCGAGCTCTTGCAAAAGCGCTCCGACAATTTTCTTGTCATAATCCTTCACTACACATTTCTCGAGATCAAGTGTCACCGGCGCATCGATGCGAATCGCGCCGAGCGTCTTACTCAAAAATGCTTTTTCCTTATCCGTTTCCAATTTCTTCCGAACTGATTCTTTCACTTCCGGAAGATTCGCATAGATATTTTCGAGCGTCCCGAATTGTTTCAGGAGATCCGTCGCGGTCTTCGCACCGATACCAGCCACCCCGGGAATATTATCCGAATTATCTCCCGCGAGCCCCTTATAATCCGGAAGCTGATTTGGTCCGAATTCATATTTCGCGACGACCGCCGGAACATCGTAGAGAACCAGGTCTTTCAGTCCCTTCCGTATCGAAAACACTTTAATATGATCATCCACCAATTGCAGTGCGTCATTATCCCCCGTCACGATAATCACCTCGACGCCCTGTGCCCCCGCCTGTTTGGCAATCGTCCCCACGCAGTCATCCGCCTCAAATCCGGCGAGTTCATAAATCGGGATGTTCATCGCGGTCACTACCTCCTTCACTCTCGGAATCTGTGCATACAGGTCATCCGGTGCTTTGGTCCGTGTCGCCTTGTAGTCGGCATACAGATCATCCCGGAATGTCTTGCCTTTCAGATCGAAAGATGCCGCGATATATTCCGGATGAAATTTCTCAAGCACCGACAAAAGCGTGGAGGTAAACCCATACACCGCATGCACCACCTCACCCTTCTTCGTCGTGAGTGGCGGCAAAGCATGGTAAGAACGGTGAATCAAAGCATTCCCATCAATCAACACAAGAGTTTTTTTCTTATTTTCCATATTCTTTTTCAAAAATTTCTATCCTCCTCTCGGTCTCTGAGATGCTTTCAATTTTTACAGTCGTGTATTTTTCAGGAAGAAGTTCCGCAATGCGCTCAGGCCATTCAAGAAGGGTTATGCCCTGCTCATCTATGATCCATTCTTCGAATCCGATCTCGCGGAATTCTTTGGCGCTCAGGCGGTAGGCATCGGCGTGATAGATATACTTGATACCTGCCGGTGTCGACACCGCGAGATCATACTGCTTCATCAATATGAATGTCGGACTGACAAATGGCTTTTCAGCACCCAATCCCTCGAGCAATCCTTGAATAAACGTCGTCTTGCCGGCTCCGAGATTCCCTTCGAAACAGATGAGTGTACCAGGCTTCAACGTTTGGGCAAAATTCCTCCCAACCTCGCGGGTTTCTTCAGTAGAATGAGTGATGTGTGAAATCATAGAATGAGGCTTGATTCCTAAATACTAAGCCATAATTCACAAAAGCACCACATTTGACTTCTCGCTCGTATCCTGATACCTTACTCTCTTGCTTTCAAGCGATTTTTAGTCATCATTTTATTTTTCCGCCCAAGGCGGATCAGCCCTGGGCTGAGAAATTTTTTCCTATGTCCCTCACCCCCGAACAGCAATTCACCGATCTCATCAATCGCTCGCTCGAGCCACTTATTCTCATCCCGAAAAACGCTTCACCGGACGTGCTCGCATCAGCATTCGCACTCGGACACTTTTTCGAAAAAAATGATCGGAGAGCCGTCATCGTCGGTGAAAATATCAGTGATCGGAGGGCGAACATCTCATTCCTTCCTGCCCCAAAAACACTCCTCGATGCTCTCACTGGCGCACGGGAATTCATCCTCGCGTTCAATACCGCACGCAACCCGATCATCGGGGTCCGGAGCGCGCAGGAGGGCGAGGAGCTCCGTGTATACATCACGCCAGAGCACGGCATCATCGATCCGCGGGATTTTTCTTTCGTTCCGGATCACTTCAAACACGACCTCGCCATCATAATCGGTGCCGCCGACAAGGAATCACTCGGGAAAACATATACCGACAATCCAGACCTCTTCTATGAGCTTCCGATCGTAAATATCGACTGTCATTCCAACAATGAACGGTTTGCTCAGGTCAACCTCGTCGACATCACTGCTTCATCTGTCTCCGAAATTATCGCCAAGGCGCTCCTCCAGGAAACGAAGGTGACGCTCGATCAAAATATCGCAGAATGCCTCTATGCCGGCATCGTCGCGGCCACCGAAAGCTTTCAGAAGCCGAACACGCAGCCGAAAGCGCTCGAAATCGCTGGGAAACTCCTCGACTTTGGCGTCGATCAGCAAAAAATCATCCGAGCGCTCTATCGCAACGACTCCCTTGCCCTCCTCAAACTCTGGGGTCGCGCCATGAGCAATATCCGCTCAAATGAAATGCTGCGCATGGTATCGAGCACCGTCACCGCCGAAGACCTTGTACAGTCACGAGCTAATCCGAATATCCTCCCGACCGTACTCGAACGCATTCGTAAACACTCCGCTTCCGGTCAATACTTCCTTCTCCTCATCCCTGAGATAACCGGAGGGACCACGGCCTATATCGAGGCGACTAATGTCGACGCTCTCTTCCCACTCCTCCAAAAACTCAGTCCAAAGGAAACCATGGGTGAAACATTCTCCTTCTTCTTCGAGGGTCTCACCCCCGAACAAACCGAAGATCACATCGTCTCCCTCCTCACTCCGAAAAAGTAGCATCGAATTCAAACATGTGACATTTCCAAACAGCGGAGAGACCGCTGTTTTTTGTTTTCATTTCTTTTCCTCTTTCTCGCTCATTTTTTTCCCAAAATATGCTAAAATGACGATATACAAAAATCAAATCTCAAAAATAGTATGGTTCAGGTTATACATGGGGCACAGAACGACGACTTCTCAAAAAAAGGAGCCAAGCTCGATGAGCAACTCCAGAAAATAAAAACGGCCTCCATCGAAGAGGATGCGTCCCGACTTGCCTCTGAAGCCGGGCTCGCCTATGCAGATCTCCATCTCTTCCCGATTCTCGCCGAAGACATCCGTCTCATTCCCGAAGAAACCGCTACAGAATTCAAAATCGCACTCTTCCAACAAAGTGGAAAAACGGCTCATTTCGCCATACTCGACCCGGCAAATAAAAGCGCGGTGAGCTATATCAAAGAACTCTGCGATAAGAACGGATGGAAACCAACGCTCCATGTTATCTCCAATCCATCCCTTGAGAAAGCGCTCGCCATCTATCACGATGCCCCCCTTATCAAAAGTCTCGATCTCATGCGAGTCTCGCTCACGGGAGCCGACCTCGAAAATTTCGAGAAAAACTTCGGCATACTCCTCGATCTCGAAAACACGCTTCAGAAAGTTTCCACTTCACAAGTCATCGAAACTATTCTCGCCGGAGCGAAACAGATGCGTGCGAGCGATATTCACCTCGAGGCGGAAGAATCCGTCACGAGACTCCGGTATCGTATCGACGGCGTACTCCAGGATATCGGAAAATTTCCGAAATCCGTCTACCACCTCGCGACATCTCGCATCAAAATGCTCGGCAAGATGCGTCTCAATATCCGTGATCGCGCGCAGGACGGACACTTCTTCATCGATCTCGATGGCAAGCGCATCGACATCCGCGTGAACAGCATCCCGGGAAAATACGGCGAGAATATCAACATGCGTCTCCTCTCAGCCGACAGTCTCGTCGCGAAAGTCGAAAACCTCGGCCTGCGCGGACTCGCCTACGAAGCCGTCCGCGCGGAAATTGCCAAACCGCATGGCATGATCCTCAATACCGGCCCGACCGGATCAGGGAAAACCACGACACTCTATACTCTCCTCGGTCAGATGAATCAGCCGGGCAACAAAATCATCACTATCGAAGATCCAATTGAATACACACTCAGTGGCATCGTTCAGACTGAGGTAGCGAAAGGTGGGCAATACACCTTCGCCGATGGCCTCCGCGCTATCGTCCGTCAGGATCCCGATGTCATCCTCGTCGGGGAAATCCGCGATGAAGAAACCGCAGAGATTGCGGTCAACGCAGCACTCACCGGGCACCTCGTCCTCTCCACACTGCATGCGAATAGTGCCTCTGCTGCGGTACCACGCCTCCTCGAGCTCGGTATGAAACGTGATCTCATCACCTCGTCAGTCAATTGCTTCATCGCACAGAGACTCGTGCGTATCCTCTGTGACGATTGTAAGACGTCCTACGCTCCCGCTAAAGAAACCGTCGATTCCCTCAAGGAACTGATCGCTATCATCTCACCGAAATCGAAAGTTGATATCCCGAAAGACATCCCACTCCTCTGGAAATCTACCGGCTGCCAAAAATGTAATATGACCGGTTTCCGAGGACGCAAGGGCATATTCGAAGTGCTCCTCATGTCACCTGCGGTCACAGCCGTCATCAATGATCTCGGGAATGAAGACGAGATCCTCCGTGTCGCCCTCGAAGACGGTATGGTCACCATGACGCAGGATGGAATTCTCAAGGCAATCGAGGGAACCACGACCCTCGAAGAAGTCTGGCGTGTCGCTGATCAGGCCGATATTCTCCGAAGCATTTATAGCGAGCTCATGCCGAGCGCACTCTCTCGGTCCTCGCTCATCCCAACAACACTTCTGAAAAAAACACAGTCCCATCTCGCGAATTTCACAGAGTTCGCGAATTTCACCAAGGACCTCCCACAAAATGAATTCCTCCGCGCCATCTTCGCAGCGGCGCTTCTCCTCCGCGCCGGTGATATCCATCTCGAACCAACCGATACCGAAGTATTGGTACGATTCCGCATCGACGGTATCCTCCAGACCGTCACTACCTTTCCGAAGAATAATTATCCCGCCATTCTCGGTGAAGTAAAACTCTGGGCCGGGCTCAAGTCAGGTGAACAGGCCGGCGTCGTCGACGGACGATTCTCCATTTCCATCGAAGAGCCCTATGAAAATATAAAGAATGTCCAGACCGATATTCGTCTTTCGATTATCCTCGGTGGTTTCGGCGAGACATCGGTTATGCGACTCCTCAGTAAGAATGCGGTCAAGCTCGAGCTCTCCTCGCTCAACATCCGCAAAGAAAATCTCGCCCGCATCATGGAAGCGGTCAAGAAGCCGAACGGTATGATCCTCAATACCGGACCAACCGGATCAGGGAAAACCACGACCCTGTACAGCATCCTCTCCGGACTCAATAAGCCCGAAGTGAAAATCATCACCGTCGAAGATCCGATCGAATATCAAATGCCCGGTATTCTCCAGACCCAGGTGAATAATGAGCAAAACTATTCCTT
>JAUPWD010000008.1 GCA_030916685.1 Patescibacteria group bacterium | reverse complement strand
TGGATTGCTTGAGGAATCCGTTGCCGTGATCGTGCAGTTCGTGTGGGTGCCTACGGAGAGGGTGGCAAAGGTGATGGTATTGGTGCCTGATGTGGCTGTGGTAGTGGATGAGGTACAGTCTCCTCCATACGTGAGAGAGCCTGCTTCGGTGGTAGAGAAGGTGTAGTCAGGAGTGGTATCGGTAGAAGTAGCGATGGCTGATGATTCAGTGAGGGTGGGAGGGGTGGTGTCAGAAGGAACATCAATAGTAAATGCCGTAACCGAAAGAGGGGTACTCGCATTGAGAGAGGAGTCGGTTACGGTGATCGTACAGTTGGAATGAGTAGCGACGGAAAGAGTGGCAAAGGTAATGGTATTGCTTCCACTGAGAGCAGTCGTCGTTGCAGAAGTGCAGTCTCCTCCATACGTGAGAGCACCTCCTTCTGTGGTACTGAAGGTGTAGTCGGGGGTGGTATCAGTGGCTGGAGTATCGACTGGGGTAACCTCGGAGAGAACAGGAGCCGTGGTGTCGGGAACGACGAATTCGAAAGCACCGATATCATAGAGAGAATTTTGTGGGCGCGAGATGCCGAAGAAGTCAGAAAAGAGAGTAACTGATATTCCTGCGTCCTTGGCATAGGAAGATGTAGTGACCTGATAATCCGAAGGAGCGGAAAGATTACCAGAGATATCCCGGAAAAGAGGATTAACTGTTCTCGCCTGAAGCGACGTGGAATTATTGCTCGAAGTAATCGGTCCAGCCGAAACATCTGTCATCGGCATATGCACTGCATTCGTAACATTCGGCATGTAGACGAGGTTATTGAAAAACTTCACGGAACCGACATCAGCATATACCCTCATGGCTATTTTTTCCCCCCATGCGTCTCCGAGTGACGTTGTATAACAGACATTATTATATATCCAATCAGTGCCAAAATTGTAGTTTGGATTGTTGGTGGTATCCAGCGTGACACATGTCCCGCCTCCCGCGGAGAGATTCATTATATTATTTCGCGCTGTCGTCGTATCTGATGAAAGAGAGAGGGCATTTGTACTGCCCGGCTGATCATGCCACCAGTTCCGTTCAAAAATAACATCGCGACGACGCTGATCCCCCCCTCCATTTCCCGAATCATCGAAGGTGGCGACAGATATGGATCCACCGGTTCCGGTCATTTCATTATCCGAGACTACCGCGCGATTCGACCAAACATGAAATGGAGTAACCGCAGTACCACTATTGTAATTTGGCGCACGCAAAGAAATATTCGCCTTCGTCGTATTTGGGTTTGTAAATGTGTTATTCGACACCACTAACCCATTCCAATACATGGAACGGAAATTGTGTTCCGCACCACCGTTATTATCGACGGAATTCCCCAGGAGGGCCATGCGCTTCGACTCAAGATACATGCCATTTCCTCCTGAGTTAACCAAGTTATATACAGTTGAATCCTGAATTGTAAATTGATCCCACTTGCGATCCGGGGCTGTCACGGAAAGATGTGATGAGGACAAGAAGAATCCTCCATGCATATTGGAAACATCCGTACGCAAGAAAACCATCTGATCAAAAGTTCCACTTCCTCCATTCATAGCTATCGTGCTCGTCCCTGTAATACCTCCTGCGCCATCCCCCGCATCAAGGACTATATCCATAAACCGACCATCACTAATAAAGAGACCTCCTGTCCTACTACCCAGCGACACCATATTGAGAGAGGTCGTTATATCCGTATGCATGATAGGCTTGGCGCCCGATCCATATGCCCCGACCGTCCACGGTCCATTCTTATCGAGATATGCACTTGTAATGGAGGTAAATGTCTCTCCCCTATGGAAAAGAAGCCTCTTGCTTGTTGCAAGATACGTATTAACGGCCGTTTCAAAGGAATTCGTAGTGACGGTCTGCGCGTCACTTGGACAATCAGTAAAGTCTCCCACCGTCGAAAAACAAATCGTATTGGTTCCCGAAAAAACAGCCGTAGGATTTGTCACAATAATTTCCTGCGTCGTACTCGTGGTCGTCACCCCATCAAAGACGGAAAGAGTGACGGTGAAGGTTTTGCAAGGAGTACCATTGCAATCATCGGGGAATGAGGCGGGTTCGAAGACATGCGCCGAGACCGGACCCTTGGCCCTATTCTTTTTTGCCAAATCAGAACCATCGCCGACATGAGAGCCATACGCCCACGTAGCTGAATCATCGTCTCCGAAATTCCAGGTGTACTCGATTTCATGAAAAGGATGCGCGGTAACACCGGTATCAGTCGTTCCCGAAGCATCGAAGAACACCGAAAGCGGGGCGACTCCGGTGGTGCGCGAAGGAACAAGCGAGAGAGTAAGTGGTGTATATTCGTATGCCCCCATATCATAAGACGCATTATGAGGACGCCGAACTCCGAAAAAGTCAGACCACACAGGAACAGAAGCGCCGGAATCCCGAGCATACGAACCGGGTCGGAGGAAAAAATCGGAAGGAGTAGAGAGAAGGCCGGTAGAATTCAGAAAAGAAGGCGCGGTTGATTTGATCTGATCCGTTGAATCCGTATCGGTCGAGTTGTCCGAAGCGACGAATCCGGTCATGCCGGCACAGCTCCTCGAGCCATCACATCGATAGAAAGCATCGTACGATATTCCCGGGGCATAGGCTATGTTGTTTTTCAATATGACAGAGCTCGATCCCCCATGAATACTGACGGCATCAAATGAAGCGGTCGATCGTGCTGAATACATCGTATTGTTGTACACCGAAACATCATGCGACCATGTCGCGGGAACATATGCCGGATTCGATGCTATCGTTATCGGATCGCCCCCCGCCGTATTGTCGAATATATTGTTACGAATCGTATGATTGGCGGCCTGAAGAACCCCAAGCTGTGAGGTGCCCGAACCAGCGACAAACCAATTGCGCTCTGTAATGATATCGTTTATACGCTCATCATAGATCGCACCTTGCGGTCCATAAAAGACCGTCCAATTATCCCCCGCATTGCCAAGAAGCTTATTGCCGGACACGACGATATTTTCAGAAACGCCATTATTCGAAGTGGTCGCGACGCTATTGGCCGCTCCATAATGGCTTGCCCGGATTGTCAATGCACTCTTGGTCGGCGCCTGCCCCTGAAGGGTATTATTGCTGATGACGGCACCATTAACATACTGGGCGCGGATCGTGTGCTCCCCCTCAAGATTATTATTGAAATCATTTCCCATAATCATCAGGCGCTTCGCATAGATATATGAGGTATAACTACCGAAAGTCTTACAATCCACCATCGCAATCTGATCATAAATTGTATGCCCCGGACTTCCATTATTATTCCAATAATCGAGAATAGATGCGCTCCATAAAAATGAATAACTCGTGACATGGGAATAGAGACGCAGATAAGTCACCTGATTGATTCCTCCAAACGGAGAAATTGCTCTCCATGACGGATGTCCGTTGGCGTCGAATTCCAAATCCATAAACCGCCAATCGCCGATCCCCGGAGTACTTGCGCTTGATAATTGTATGAGTGTCCCATCAATATCTGTCGTTGCCTGAAGAATCGGCTTGGCACCGGATCCGTACATCCCAATCGTTCCCGGACCCGTGACCGTGATTGATGGCGCCGTAGCGGTAGTGAAGGTATTGTCATGCCTAAGAAGAATTCGCTTTCCCGTCGCCACGTATGTACTGACAATAGTCGCCCAATCCGACTGCTGCGCGACAGCAGCTCCACTCGGACACCCGTCACTATTGGCCACAGGAACGACCGTCGCAGCGATACAAATCGTATTCGTCCCAGAGAAAACAGTCAACGGATCCGTTACGGTTATCACCTGCGTGGCAGTGGTCGTGTCCGTACCGTCGAAGAGAGAGAGAGTGACCGTATATGTACCAGCAAACTCAAAAACATGTGCCGCGACGGGACCTTTGGCGTTGTTCTTTTTTTCAGTCGCCGTCCTGTCTCCCGCATGAGAACCATAATTCCAGACGGACTCATCATTGTCTCCGAAGTTCCAATCATACTCTATCTCATGAAATGGACGGGTCGTCACCGTGCCCGTGGTGGCAGAGGCGTCGAAAAAAACAGCAAGTGGAGCAACTCCGGTGGTACGGGACGGAGAAATGGATGGGGTGATGGAGGCGTGAGTGACAAAAGGGAGGAAGAAAAGACCAAGAAGAATGAAGGTTATTCTCAAAAAAAAGTATCGAGGAAATATATGCTGAAATAACACAAAAAACATTCTTTATTTTGAAAAATCTTACCCACCTAGTATACCATTTCTATCGATGAAAAGAAAAAAGATTCGATCCGAAGATCTCATCTTTTTTCCGCATCATCATGGACAGCTCAAGCTCTTAGTCGCTACTGTCCGATTCCCTTGAAAAGAGGAATGCCCGTCGTCGGGCTCGTCGGAACATAGATCGTCCCCTGTCGATCCTTCAGCTCCTTGATATAGAGATAATTGAGATACCGATCCGAGAGACTCTCGTTGATAATCTGTTGGGCATCGCGCTGACCCTTCGCCTCAATCGTCTTTCGCTCCGCTTCCTTGGCTTCCTTCTGCAGAACGAAATCATACCGCTGGGATTCCTGCTCGGACGCAAGCTTTTCCTGAATGGCGGTCGCGAGATTCTTCGGGAGCTCCACATTTCGGAGAAGCACATCCTCGAGCACGACCCCACGAGCTGCAAGCTTCTCGGCCATGAGATTGAAAATCATCTGTGCTGCCTCCTGCCTTTTGTCCGAATAGATATCTTTCGCCTCATACTGGGCGATGACCTCTCGGATCACGCTCCTGATTTCCGGACGGATAATCTTCTCCTCAAAGTTCATGCCCACCTCGCGATAGAGATCTGATGCCTGTGATTCATTTACCCGATAGAGCATCGTGATATCGAGCTCGACGCTGAGTCCCTCTTTCGTCAATGACGCGATGGAGTCATCACTCGCTTTCTGTCCTTCCATCGGCACCTTACTCATCGTGTACTGCTCCGTCCGCACGCTCATCATCTCCACCTTGGCGAGCGGATTAATGAGATGGATACCCGATGACAACTCTGCATCACCCACTTTTCCGAACAGAGAATATACTCCCGTCCGTCCGGCATCCACGATCACGATAGAAGAAAAGAGTATCCAGAGAACGATTATCCCGAGCGCGATATTCCGAAACATCTTTCCGATGCTTCCACTCATTTTCTGTCCCACTACTTCCGCGTCTTGCACATTCATACTCTTCTTATTATTGAAATAATCCTGGATACTCGAGAGAACATTTGCACCGCCTGCGCCATACCGCTTCTGATATTCTTTCCAAAGTGGCGGCCCCACGAAAAGGAGAAGGAAAAAGAGCCACGGAGCCGAGAAAAACAATATGATGACGAATATGACTCCGCCGATCAACAACACTGCCTTTTTCGGATCTCCTTGCATTTGACTCATAGTCACTCCCCTTAAAAAATACAAATCCAGTATATCACAACGGAAAAATCAGAGGTTAAACCCCTGTATTCACGATCTGCTCGCCCTGGAGAGAGGCGTATGCACCCTGTTTCGCAATGAGCTCCGTATGCGTCCCACGCTCCACGATCTGCCCCCGCTCGAAAACAAGTATTTCATCCGCATCCTGAATCGTCGAGAGACGATGCGCGATGACGATCACCGTGATATCGAGATGCTCCACGTTGTAAATCGCCTCTTTCACGAGACGCTCCGAAAGCGTGTCGAGACTCGAGGTCGCTTCATCAAGGACGAGGATTTTCGGATTCCGAATGAGCGCCCGCGCGATACCGAGGCGCTGCTTCTCTCCTCCGGAAAGCTTCACACCACGTTCCCCTACTTCCGTATCGAGACCATTCGCCATCTGTTTCACGCGATCTTCGAGTACGGCGAGCTTGAGCGCCGCCCACACCTCCTCATCAGAAAAGTCATCGCCGAGAATAATATTCTCCCGGATGCTCGCATTGAAGAGTTCCACATCCTGCGGAACGATAGCGAGGAGTCTGCGATATTCGCGCTGATCAAACTTCCTGATGTCAGTACCGTCGAGCAGGATGGCTCCGGATGACACATCATAGAGACGGAAAAGAAGTTTCACGAGCGTCGATTTCCCGGAACCACTTGAGCCGACGATGGCTGTCGTTTTCCCGGGAACGAATTCTATCGAAAAATCTTCGAATTGATCCTCGTCCGTTCCCTCATATCGGAATGTCACGTGGTCGAATGCTATCTTCCCGGAGACATGTTCCGGAACC
Organism: Patescibacteria group bacterium; assembly: GCA_030916685.1. Next base: position 2,949 of record JAUPWD010000008.1, on the reverse strand, counting down.
GCCAAGACGGACTCCTGATTCACGACGATTTCTTCCTGTGCCATCACACTGCAATACTGCTCCACGCCCGCATAGAAATCCGCCATTCGATCAATGAGCCGAGCCACACTCCCGAGCGACCGTATATAGAGAGGGACAAGAATGATGAGGAAGAGCCCTGATCCCGTATCGAGCACACCGAGGCGATACTGCCAGATGATGAAGAAAGCGAAGAGGAATCCCTGAAGCCAGAGAAAGACATTTTTCATCCCCAAAAGGAGTGTGAGTCGAGAAAGTTTCTCCTGCCAAATGGTCACCATTTTCCCGAATTCAACTTCGCTCCGTTCGCTGAAATGATCCTCCTTCGAAAAAAATCGGATGGTTCTGATGAGACTGAGACTCTCCACGAAAAACGCGGATATCTTATTCTCCTGATCGAAGGCTGCCTTGAAAATCTGATTGAGAAAATAGCTCACGAAAAACGCGAATGAAATGAGAAAAAAGAATGTGAGCGTGAGTAAGAGTCCACCCTGGAACGAATAATAGAAAAAAACCACATGAACGAACAGTACCTCAAAAAAAGCAGGGAAGAATTGATAGAGCATCATATCGATACCACTGATCATCTTGTCGACCGAACGGCGCGTCTTGCCGAGATATTTCCCTGATGATTCATTCTCATGCAGGGTGATATCGAAGTAGAGGAGTTTGCGATACACCTGCTGCATCAGGGTCTTCCCCAGGCGTGTCAGGAAATCAATATCAAGCCGTACTGCGAACGCCTGAACGATGACACCGGCCATCATCACGAGGAGAAGAAGCCGACTGTCATTCCAGAGTCCTCGCCAGGAAAATGTTTCCAAAAGCGATCCCTGGAAGAGCCGCGAGAACAGATACGGCTGAGAGTAGACGAGGAAAGATTCGAGGAGAAAACAAAGGAGCGTCACAAAAAATATTCCCCGATGGTGATCGAGGATATGCTGGAAAATAAATCCCACGTTTTTCTTCGCCTGTAAAATTTTTTTCATAAGTCTCTAAAGATATTCATCAGCGGACTCCGCCAGCTGGCGGATCAAAAAGCGGAACGACCGTTGAGAATATTCTGCTTCTTGTTCGCTTTTTCTTGATTATTATTTTCTCCGTACTTTCTCCGTTACCCAGAACTCACCGAAATAATGTCCGAAGAGGATGCGCGTCTGCGAATCAAGTGCCGGAAGCGCTGAGAGAAATGCCACGAGCGGAGCGAGAATCCATTGGAGGAGCATGAGCGAATAGCGAGTCCAATGATACCGCGACGGCTTCGGCGGAAGCGATACCATCGAAAGCGGTACCGACACCATCATACCCATCATCGCGAGCGTCATGAGCGTCTGCGTCACGAGCGGGAGATTATGTGCGAGGAGTCCCTCACGGAATGCTTCGCCTCCGAGAACGAGAGGGAGCCACCCAAGGAATGCAAGGATGAATGACGTTGTCGCCCAGGAGTGATGCCCCTCGAGCATTTCGAAAGACACGCGAAGTTTCGTTTTAAACGGCACGAGTGGATTCGGCCAAATCGCACGCATCGTCACTGGCCAATTCTCGATACCATATGCCCAACGCCTGAGTTGTTTATACTGATTCTGAATCGTCTTCCCATAGGTATCGGCGAGCACCGCATCGAGCGAGACCGGGAGGTGTATCGGCTTCACTTCATAATCTCCATTGAAATACGAGAGGCACTTCCAGTAGATGACCGAATCCTCACTGATCATATTGAGCGGCCAAAATCCTACTTTGACGAGCGTATCAAACGATTCCGAATGTGAGGAAAACGTCACCATCTCACGTCGCGTACTCTGATACAGATGCCAGAATGACGACCCCGTCACCGCCAAGCGCACGAACGCATTCGTGTCCCACAGGTTATTGTGATACACCGGTATCGGCTGATACGCGCGCTGCAGACGCTTGGGATCCGCGATGAACGCATACGTGAGCGCAGCGAAATATTCGGGATGCGCCACCGTATCGCAGTCGAAATTTGAGAAGAGCACACGCTTATAATCGATATGTCGCTCATCGAAATATCCCATGAGGTAACGTGCCGCGAAGGCTGCGTTCGATGCCTTACATTTCATCTCCCCCGCTTCGACGATATGCGTCGTCACGATGAAGTCCTTGAACTTCCCATCGAATTTCTTTTTCAAATATTCCACTTTCGGAAGTCTCGTCTCCGGATTCTCACGCTCTTCCGTCGCGAGAACGACGATCATCTGCTCCTTCGGAAAGTTCACATCGAGAAGCGACTGAATCGCCGGTTCGATAATCTCTGCCGACTCCCCGGCCGTCGGGAGAAGGACGACATGCACGATTTGTCGCCAGTCAAGAATTTCATTCTGAATCGGAATAAGCGCCTCCACTTCCTCGAGATGCGATTTCGTCTGAAAAATCCATTTCCGCAAAACAAGCTGGTCTCTCAATTTGAAAATCGACGTCTCCTGAATTGCCTCACGATACTGACGGATGCGATCGCGAATCATATCAGCATATACAGCCGGCTTCTCGATATTCTGACATCGCTCCCACCAATTGATTTTCTTCCCCTCACGCAGAGTGAAGTGCCCCTTGAGCGAATAGTATGAAACGAAAATCGTCCGATAAATCCAATAGATATCGAAGGTAATGACGAAGACCGCCGCTACCACCGGCTGGAAAAACGACAAGAGCAGCATGCCAAAAAGCGTCGCCCAGGAGAGCGTTCCCGGTACCATCTCAAGCGCCCGTTGTACAAATCGCTCCCTCGGAACAGTGGTCTTCGGGTTCGGAAAGTGAAAGTTCGGATCCATAAGTAATATCAAAAAAGTACCATTTTCAAGCCGAAAAGTCAAAGCACTCGTATTGAATTCTTTAGTAACTGTCTGAAATCTCATGCCTTAATAAAATATTTCAATTTCGAGCGAAAACCCTGAAGAAGTGAGAAGTAATATC
>JAUPWD010000007.1 GCA_030916685.1 Patescibacteria group bacterium | reverse complement strand
GAACCAGGCCTGGTGTGAATAAAAAAAACAGAGCCTATGGCCCTGAATCAGCCCATGTCTTTGAACCCACCTCATTCCCTGATGATTGCACTGGTACTCCTTGCAAAATCTTTACCGTCACCCTCTCTGTCTATGACGGTACCGACACTGTCACGACTACCCAGGCCATTTCGGTGACGGATCCGGATGCGGTGTTTGCAGGAAATACGTTCTGTATCAATGCATCCGGTACGGATCATACTGGATGCCCTCTCATACCCGGGACATACGCAGATTCCGCTGCCTGTATTACCGCGGGGAAGTGCCTGACACAGGTAAGTTTTTCGACGGCGATTACCACTTATGCGACGGCAGGAAGAAGGGTGCTCTTCAAGAAAGGGGATTCATTTTCAAATGATGTCGCAAATATAGCCTTTACAGGCACACTGGGAATAATCAGCTCATACGGTACGGGCGCCAAACCAATTATAATCAACAATGTCGATAATGATCTTTTTAATATTCTCGGCAATGTCTCAGATTGGAGGATTTTGAATTTGGATTTCAATTTGAATCAACTCGTGCCATTCGCGGATGCCGCATCCAGATTCATGAGAATAACAGGAGGGAGCACCACAAATAAAATTCTCATACAGGGGAATACTGTTCGAGACGGTTTTCATGGTATTGGGATGAGTTCAGTTTTACCAACGGATCAATTTGATCAAATAGCTGTTGTGGAGAATGTGTTTTATGGATTGGTGTCTAATCTGACAAATGGGCAGGCAACATATCTCGCAGGGTCACGTATTTCCTATATGGGGAATTCGATTGATGGAACAAGATCACATAACACAAGATTTCCATGGTCGATGAAGGCGGTGTTTTCTCATAATTCTTTTTCTAAAAACAGTGTTACTCAGCCTAACTCGAATAGAACTACCGCAAATATGCGGCTTCTTGGTGTGGATCAGACAGAGGGTCCAGGTCTGTACACGGAGTTCGTTGTCGTCTCTGATAACAAATACGAGAGTGACGCAGGTAGTTGGATGTTGGAGGTACATCCGCAGAGTAATCATAATGATGAACGAATCCGAAATGTCATCGTCGAAAGGAATTTCTTTTATCCACTTTTTGGCGCTTCCATGGCGGCTGTGGGAGTGAGTGGTTCGACTATTACTCTTCGAAATAATGTCGGCAATCTGAGTCGGGAAACATCTTCTTCTGGCATTGATATTGATCGACAGGGAGCATGTGCTCCCACATGTGAACCAGACCCAGAATATATCTTCATATACAACAACACCTTCTATACAACAAATAATGATACGGATGGAACGTTACGATTTATACAGATTCGCAGTGATGTTTCGGCAACCCATCCCACAACAGTCAAAAACAACCTCGTCTATGCTCCGAACGAGACAGGGGTCTATGTCGTTGAAGATTTTGCCACCGGCACTATCGCCTCAAACAACACCACCAATCCCCAGGCACTCACCAATAACCCACTCTTCACCAATGGCACGGGCACTTTCTCTTCCATGAGTGATTTCCAGTTCCTCACCGGGAGCTATGCCAAGGACGCAGGGGCAGCCGTCCCTGTCTACCGCGACTTCCTCGGCACGCTCCGTCCCCAGAACGCCCCCCTCTATGATATGGGCGCCTTCGAATTCGCCAGTGCTGATGTGACCGCCCCGACCCTCACCGAATCCTCTCCTATCGGATCTACCGCTGACACCACTCCAAGCTACACCTTCACCACTAATGAAGCTGGATCTATTACCTATGGAGGAGACTGTACTTCTGCAACGACGACCGCTCTCAGTGGAAGTAATGCCATTACCTTCGCCACTCTCTCTGTCGCTACTCATTCCAACTGTACGATTACCGTTACCGACTCGTCTTTGAATACGAGTACCCCTCTTACCGTCACCAGCTTCACTATCACCTCCGACACCACCCCTCCCACCCTCACTGAATCATCAGCCATCGCTACTTCTACCAATACCACTCCTGACTACACCTTCTCTACCACTGAAGCAGGCTCTCTCACCTATGGAGGAGACTGTACCTCATCCACTACCACAGCCACATCAGGCACCAATACCATCACCTTTGCCACCCTCTCCGCAGGCACTCATACCAACTGCACCATCCAAGTAACCGATGCCTCCACAAACGCAAGCACCCCTCTTGCCATCACATCCTTCACCATCACTGAGGAAACCGTTCCCACTCCTGAGGTAGCTGGAACCTCCTCCTCTTCCAAGAGCAAACCAAAGAAAAAGAAGATCTCAGGCAATATCACCTACAAGAAAGGAGAACGCAGTGCTCCCTGGATTACTCTCCTTACTCCCACATCAAACACAGCTACCAACAAGAAGTTCACCATCAAGGCAACCTCAAAAGACAAATCAGGCATTCAAGCTATGTTTGTCTCTATCAATGGTATCAAGAAGAAACGTATGAATACCGACTCCATCCTCTATACCGCCAAGAAAAGAAAGAACGCTTCCATCACCGTCTCTGCATATGACACCCTGGGCAATGTAAAAATCGCACAGATCACCATTACTGATGGGAAGGTGAGTGGGGTACGGTATTATTGAGGGGGATATGAGAATACCCATCCTTGATTGTTCCTTGTTTTCAGGGTACAATCTTTTTTCATGATACAATTTGTTGAATATATGATTACACCACAGGAAGCGGAAATAATGGCGCCAGCAGGGAGTTTCGAGAGTCTCGCGGCGGCGATACAGGGTGGGTGCGACAGCATCTATTTTGGCGTGACTCAGCTCAATATGCGCTCTCGTGCGGCGGACAATCTCACACTCGCCGACCTCAAGGAAGTCGCGGATATTTGCCATGAGAAGGAGATCAAAGCATATCTCGCGGTAAATACTCTTCTTTATGATCACGATACGGTATTGATGAAGAAGATCGTGGATGCGGCTAAGGAAAATAATATTGATGCCATCATCGGCTTCGACTTCGCGACCCTTCAGTATTGCAATGAGATCAAGATGCCGGTGCATGTGTCGGTGCAGTTCTCCGTCTCGAATTATGAGTCGCTCAAATTTTTCGCATCGCTTACGAATCGTGTCGTCTTGGCACGCGAATTGACGCTTGATCAGATCCGCGATATCGCAAAGAAGATTCGTGAAGAGAATCTCCTGGGGAATGAGGGACGGCTTATGGAAATCGAGTCATTCGTGCATGGAGCACTCTGCGTAGCGCAGTCCGGGCGATGTTTCATGAGCCTGTACACGGATAATTCTTCGGCGAATCGCGGCGCCTGTCGGCAGAATTGTCGGCGCGCGTATAAGGTGACGGATGTCGAGACGGGGAAAGAGCTCGTTATCGATAATCAATATGTGATGAGCGCCGCGGATATCTGTATGATTGATAAAATCCCGGAATTGCTCGCGGCAGGGATTCAAGTGTTTAAGATCGAGGGTCGGGGTCGGGCACCAGAATATGTGGAGATCGTGACGCGCGCCTACAAGCAAACGCTTCTTGATGTGGCGAACGGCACGTATACGGAAGAAAAGATCGCAGAATATTTTGAAGGACTGAAAACCGTATATAATCGGGATTTGTCGCACGGGAATTATTACTTGGGGCAGGAGCTTGGCGCATACAGCGATACGCACGGATCCAAGGCGACGAAGGAAAAAGTCGCGCTGGGCGTGGTGAAGAAATACTATGTGAAGGCCGGTGTCGCAGAGATACTTCTTGATTCCGCGGAATTGGCCGTCGGGGATGAGATAAAAATTCTCGGGCAAACGACCGGCGTATATACAGCGACGATCGATGAGCTCCGACCTGCGGATCAGACTCCGATAACGATCGGGAATAGGGGCGAGATCGTGACCTTCCCCGTTGCCGAGCGCGTGAGGGAGAATGATAGGGTATACCGCTGGCAAGATGCTAAACGGTAATTTCTAATTCTTAATTTCTAATTTCTAAACAATTTCCAATGATTTAATTTTTAAATTGAGAAATTATTTCATTGTTTGAAAATTGCGAATTGAAAATTGAAAATTTCTTCAAATAGTATGGGCGTGAAGCATATAAAAATTTGTCACAAGCGAAACGATTGCATCGGTTGCGGGTCATGCGCTCTTCTCGCGCCGAAATCTTGGAAAATGAATCCGAATGATGGGAAATCTGACCTCGTGAATGCGAAATGGAAAGGGGAGGAATTCATGGTCTCGACCATCGATGAATCGGAATACGATGATAACAAGAAAGCCGCCGACGCCTGCCCGGTGAACATCATCCGTTTGGATTGAAGTGAATGTATGATTTTTTAATATTTTTTCTTATCTCCGTATCAGGGGTCTCCGCGCGATAAGAATCGCTAGAAATTCACGATTCGCTACCAGATACAGAAGCTCCTCACAGGAGGAAGTGAAGCGCCACTGAGGAGCTTCCATGAGGCGAGTCGGAATTTCTCGATTGTTATCGCAGGAGAGAGTTTCTTTGGTATACTTTTCTTTGCGGACAAAGAAAAGTATAAAAATTCTATGAATAATTTTTGGGAAAAATTGGAGAAGCCTTTTTTTGTCTTGGCACCGATGGCGAATGTCACGGATGCTGCTTTTCGCCGCGTCATCGCCAAGTATGGGCGACCTGATGTGATGTGGACGGAATTCGTTTCCTGCGATGGACTCTGTCATCCTGACGGGCGCGAGGCGATCAGGATCGATCTCTCATATACCGAGGAGGAGCGGCCGATCGTCGCGCAGGTATTTACCGCCCATCCGGACAAGATGCGTGAGGCGGCGAAATATATCCTGGAGCTTGGTTTCGATGGGATCGATATCAATATGGGGTGTCCGGATAAAAATGTGATGAAGCAGGGAGCAGGAGCGTCGCTCATGAAAAATCCAGAGCTTGCGAAGGAGCTGGTGCTCGCCGCGAAGGAGGGGGTAGAAAATAAAATTCCGGTTTCAGTAAAGACACGCATCGGATTCTATAGTGCTGTATTGGACGATTGGCTTCCGAGTTTGATTATGGCAAAACCGGCGGCGATCACCGTGCACGCGCGGACGAAAAAGGAGATGTCGCTCGTTCCGGCGAATTGGGATCGTGTGAAGCGGGCGGTGGAAATTGCACAGGGGAGTGGCGTCCTCATCCTCGGGAATGGTGATGTGAAAAATTTGGAAGAAGCACGGGCGAGAGTGGCTGAAACCGGTTGTGACGGCGTGATGATCGGTCGTGGGATCTTTGGGAATCCATGGCTGTTTGCCGATGTGGCCCGCGTGCGTCGCGGCTGCCACATCGAGCATCCCGCTGCATCTTCGCCATCAGGGGAGGATGAGATTATTGATATAAAAAATACTTCAAAGAGCATTGCATCGCAGAGCCGGAATAGGCCGAACACGCTCTTGAGCGGTGAGTGCGATGCCGAAAAATCTATCGGCGAAGATGGGGCGGGATATATTCCAATGAAAGAAGTGACAACGGAAGAGAAGCTTCGTGTCATGGTGGAGCATACGAAACTCTACGAAGAACTTTTCAAAGATAAAAAAAGTTTCGAGCTCATGAAGAAACATTATAAGGCATATATACATGGCTTCCCCGAGGCGAAAGAGCTTCGCGTGAAACTCATGAATTGTCACACTGCTTTGGAAGTCGAAAAAGCGACTGAAGAATTCTTGAAAAAATCTTTTTGAAAAAGAAAAAACCGCACACAACCTTTTTGGTTTTGTGCGGCCTTGCTGCATAACTTCGAACTGTGGATCAGTCCTTAGTTGTTGACGAGGCTCCAGGCTACCGATTCGCCTGCGCGCAACGGCACCAAGCGATCGTTCGGTAAGTAGTCGAGACTAGCCGGCACCATCATTGCCTTGCGTTGCAGGGTGATTATTTCGGTGTTGCGTGGCAGCCCGTACCAATCGGGGCCGAAGAAACTCATGAATCCCTCGAGTTTGTCGAGTGCGCCTGCATTGTCAAACGCTTCGGTGTAGAGCTCGATGCCAGCATGGGCCGTGTAACAACCGGCGCATCCACAAAAGGATTCCTTGGCGCTTTGCCCGTGTGGCGCCGAGTCGGTGCCGGGTAAGAACTTTGGATTACCGGAAATCGCCGCGGCGACCAATGCTTGGCGATGTATTTCGCGCTTCAACACCGGCAGGCAGTAATGATGCGGACGAATGCCGCCGACGAAGATCGCGTTGCGATTGAGGAGCAGATGATGCGCGGTCAGTGTGCCCGCGACATTTGGATTGGCATCGCGGACGAAGTCGACTCCATCCTTGGTAGTGATGTGCTCGAGCACTACTCGTAGCGCCGGGAAATCACGGAGGAGCGGAATGAGTACGGTATCAATGAACACCGCCTCGCGATCGAAGATATCCACCGCGGGATCGGTGACTTCACCGTGAACCAGGAGCGGAACGCCGAGCTTTTCCATGCGGGCGATGGTCGCCTTGCATTTCTTGAGATCGGTGACACCGGCATCCGAATTGGTCGTCGCTCCGGCGGGATAGAGCTTCACTGCATGGGCGAAGCCGCTTACCTTCACCGCGTCGATTTCTGCCGGTGCCATGTTGTCCGTCAGGTAAAGCGTCATCAATGGTGTGAAGCTCATTCCTGCCGGAAGTGCCGCGAGAATGCGCTCGCGATAGGCGGCGGCGAGCGCCACGGTGGTCACCGGCGGCTTCAGGTTGGGCATGACGATGGCACGGGCGAAACGACGCGCGGTATCGGGCAGCACCGCTGCCAACGCCGCACCATCGCGCAAGTGCAAGTGCCAGTCATCGGGTCGGGTGATTGAGAATGCGGTCACAATCTGATTTCCCATCCCCATCTCTTCATAGAGTGGATTTTGCATGGAATTCTCCTTTGTATTCGTTATCGAAAGAGTTTGCGAGCCGACCAAATGGTCAGTCCGAGCATCCAGGGGCGTACAGCTGCGATGGTTCCGAGGGAGATGGAGTCTGCTCCTGCATTTCGAACTCGCCAGACTCCGATCGGACCAAAGATACCTCCGCCGGCATTGATGTGCGTTTTGATACCAGCTTTCCGTGCGTCTTTGATCCATCGGCATACCGGTGAAAGAAGCGGCCAACCAGAAAGTCCTCCACCGCCGAGATGTGCAAGGGGCGAGGTGGTGCTTCCGAAGAAAAGCCATTTCATCCATGTCGGAACTTCTGCCCAGGGTAGGGTATTGGAAATCACGATACCAGAACACGCCGGATGACCCGTGATTCTTTTGATATCTTCGATGTCGGCGAGAATGTTTATCTTCACGAGTATCGGCACATCAAGCGCCGCGAGAAGTGAAAGAAAAACAAATACTTCCTCGACGAATGCATCCTGCGCTATCTTGTGTTTCGTGTTGGGACACGAAGCGTTCAGCTGAATGGCGATGGGTGCATGAAGCGTCGGAATGAGCTTTGCGAGGTGCATAGCGATCTTCCGTATTTCGGTCTCGCGTTCTTCACGTGTTTTTCCGATAGCCATCACTGAAATCATGAATGGCTCCATGATGGTCTGCCAATGGTATTTGTCCGCCAAAGCCCCGATGCCGATATTGGAGAGACCGACTGAATTGAGCATGACGCCCCAGAGAATCTGCCACAGCCCAACCTTGATGCAGGCAGGGCGTTTTTCCTTGGGCGAAAGGCCATCGGCGGCAAGTGGCATGTTCCCAATAGTGGGATGTGCCGTTACCGTTTTCGCGACGAAAGTCGATCCATCGAAGCTGTAGCCTGGAATGAGACGAGCGAAGAGCCGTTGATACCAGTATCCTTCGCCGAAAAATCCTTGGACGCCGGAGGCACCCCATACGGGACCGAAATGTTTTAATCGCATGATTGCTCTCCCTGAGAGTATGTTGTTAAGGTATTTCTACCGAATTGGTATTGTGGCGAGAATAAGGGAAAAAGAACGAAAAGTCAAGGAAAAAGGAAGTCATTTTGACAATATGAAAAACGGGTGATACGCTACTCTTTCTTTAACATTCGAGGGGGAAAGTACATGACACCAAGGGCGACGAAAAGATTGTCTGCTTTGCTCGGAAAGGTGAAGCGAGTATCGGATGATCTTCGCGTGAAGCATCGCATTGACTGCTTGCGCGATGATGTGGGCGCGCAAAGGGACATATTTGCGATTATTGGCGAGATCAACCGGTGTTGTCGGCGGAAACAGGAGCGAAGTGCCTATCCGGGCGCGGTGTCTTTTGCGGCACGGTTTGCGAGTGATTATTTCCGTCGTGGAAAATTCGCATCGCCGATTTCTGCGACGAGGTATCTCTCGTACCTGTTCGGTCAGGCCGAGTCGGTGCGTTGCCGGTATCAGTCGGATCTCGAGATGTTTTTTTGGCGCCTTCAGAATGGGTTGTCGAAACGGGTCAATAGCGAGAGGAGGAAAGCCAAAAGGGCAGCAACATCTCAGCCGCAATCATGATGGGAGGCATACGACGTATGCCTTTCTTTTTTTTGCCAAAAAGGGTATGCTGGCTCATTGAATAAGATGAGGTATGAATATAGCAATGCTCATTTCTGGCGGAGTCGACAGTTCAGTGTCCCTGAGGCTCCTTCAGGATGCCGGACATACCGTGCACGCTTTTTATCTGAAGATATGGCTCGAGGATGAATTGGCGTTTCTCGGAGAGTGCCCCTGGGAAGATGACTTGAAATATGTGGAAGCGGTTTGCAAACAGGCGAATGTACCACTCACCGTTGTGCCGTTTCAGAAAGAATATTGGGAAAGAGTGGTGTCGTATACCATCGCCGAGGTGAAGGCGGGGCGGACGCCGAATCCGGATGTGCTCTGTAATGCACAGATCAAGTTCGGCGCTTTTTACGAATATATTTCTTCTCAGGAAAAATTTCATTTCAATAGAATCGCGACAGGGCATTATGCGCAGAGTGAGGAGCGGGATGGACAGACCTTTTTGAAAATGTCTCCTGATCCAATCAAGGATCAGACGTACTTTCTATCACAGCTCTCGCAAGTGCAGATAGCCAAGGCAATATTTCCGATCGGACATTTAGAGAAAGAAGATGTGAGGAAATTGGCGGAGAAATATGATTTGCCGAATGCAAAACGAAAGGACAGTCAGGGGATTTGTTTTCTTGGGCAGATTGCTTTCGACAAATTCCTCGAATTCCACCTCGGGAAGAAAGAGGGGGATATCATTGACTTGAAGACGGGTGAAAAAATCGGAACGCATGATGGATTTTGGTTCTATACTATCGGTCAGCGACGGGGCATCAAGCTCTCGGGAGGACCTTGGTATGTGGTGAAAAAAGATACGGAGAAAAACCTGATCTTTGTTTCCAATCAATACCGGAGTGAAGAGATGTTTCGCGATACGTTTGAGGTGAGTGGACTCAGTTGGATCAGCGGTGAAACCCCTGTAAAAAAAGAATTATCCGTGAAACTTCGGCACGGGCCGAAGATGTATGCTTGTGAAGTGATGTTTCTCGAGAATGGAAATGCATCTGTAAAGCTTCTTGATGAGGAAGACAAGGGTATTGCTCCCGGGCAATTCGCCGTGTTTTATGACGGAAAGTATTGTCTCGGATCGGGAACGATATTGGAAAATTAATCGGTTAACGAATTACGAGTTAACGAGTTGAATACGGAACTCGTTAACACGTTAACTCGTGAACTGGCGAATAAAAAATTTTGGCATGGCATTGATTCTAAAGAAAAAAATCGCCTTTTTCGAGGGTGTAATCGCTGACTTCTTTAAGAAAGTCGGGCGGGAGCATTTGCCGTGGAGAAACCCACGAAAAACTTCGTCTCGTGGTGAACCCCGAAAAACTTCGTCTCTGGGCAAAGGGAAAATTACGGCGTATGAGGTATGGGTAAGCGAGATCATGCTCCAGCAGACGCAAGTGTCGCGCGTAATCGACTACTATGTCCGGTTTTTGAAAAAGTACCCGACTGTTCAGTCGCTCGCGAAATCGGATTGGGAGGAATTTCTTCCGTATTATGAGGGGCTCGGGTACTATGCCCGAGGTCGCAATATGCTCAAGGCGGCGAAGAGGGTCGTCGAAGAATATGGTGGAAAGTTTCCGAAAGAAAAAGTACTACTGGAAAAGATGCCGGGTATCGGACCCTATACGGCCTCGGCAATTTTAAGCTTTGCCTATGATGAGAATCATCTCGCTTG
>JAUPWD010000097.1 GCA_030916685.1 Patescibacteria group bacterium | reverse complement strand
AGGAAGAGTATACTACCACAAAACGAAAACCCCCGGAAGCGGGGGCTTTTATTTATGAAGCCAGTCTCTTCAAGGCTTCCAGTGCATAACTTTTCGTCGTTTCTTCCATATCAGTCGCCGATACAACCTCCTCATAAGTCATCCAACGACATTCTGTTTTTTCATGATTCTCCGGCTGAACAATTACATCTGTTTTGGATGTTGCAAGATACACAAGAGCTAAATGCCGATGATTTTCATTGACATCATGGACATTCATAAATACTGGCGGAGTAAGCTGTGCCAACCTCCCAGTACCACGCAGAGCCACCACTTTATTTCCACTATAGAGCTCGACATCCAAACCAACTTCCTCTTTGACTTCACGGACAGCGCCTTCCTCTGGAGTCTCATTGAGTTCAATGTGTCCACCGGGAGCAATCCAAATGTGATACTTTTCATGAAAACGTATGAGCACTTTATTTTCATGAACAATATATACTTCTGCAATGGAATCAATCTGCCCCGGCTCCGTATGGATATGCGCCATATATTTATTGATAACAAAAAGAAGAGGTTTCCCCCCTTCTTTTTATACATGATACTTGATACTAAATACAAGATACTGCCTTAGTAATCCTTCAGTTTCTTGATATCCTCGTGCTCGCGGATCTTGTCGAGCGCCTTAGCTTCGATCTGACGGATACGCTCGCGCGTGACGCCAAATTCCTGGCCGACTTCCTCGAGCGTATGAGTCACGCCATCCTCGAGTCCGAAACGAATCTTCAGAATTTTCTGTTCACGAGGTGAGAGTTCATTGAGAATTTCGTCGATGTGCTCCTTGAGGAGCTTCCGTGATGCGGACTGATTCGGCATCACGGTCTCGGTATCCTCGATGAAGTCACCAAGCACCGAGTCATCATCGGAATCACCCACGGAGGTTTCAAGCGATACGGTCTCCTGTGAAATCTTTTGGATGTGACGGATCTTGTCCACTTCGAGTCCCATTTCCGCGGCGATTTCTTCCGGGAGTGGTTCGCGTCCGAGTTCCTGCACGAGGCGACGGGTGATCTGCGCGTACTTGTTGATTGTCTCCACCATGTGCACCGGAATGCGGATGGTGCGGGACTGATCGGCGAGTGCACGAGTGATCGCCTGACGGATCCACCAGGTGGCATAGGTCGAGAACTTGTACCCTTTGCGATAATCGAATTTCTCCACCGCACGGAAGAGGCCGATATTCCCCTCCTGAATGAGGTCGAGCAGGGAGAGATTGTGCGAACGTCCGACATACTTCTTCGCAATGGAAACGACGAGACGAAGGTTGGCCTCAGTCAATTTCTGCTTGGCAGCGAGGTCACCCTTCTCGATAAGCTTCGCGTACTTCACTTCTTCTTCGCCCTTGAGCAGTGCCACGCGGCCGATTTCTTTCAAGTACATCTGCACGAGATCAGAAGTATCGCTACTTTCTGAAAGTGCCTGAAGTTCAGCTCGTTCCCGTGCCTTGGCCTTGGCAGGTGTCTCCGGCTTGGCAGCGGTCGGGAGGACTTCAATCTTCAGCATCTCTTCCGATCCGGTGATCTTGATACCGGATGTCTCGAGTCGTTCATAGAGATTCTCCAGGTGTTCCAAGTCCTGCTCGACATCCGGGAGGATGTGAATAATTTCATCTTCCGTCACGAATCCTCTCTGCTTTCCACGGGCGATAAGTTCATCGAAAGCAGTCTGCTTCACGAGGTCCTTCGCCTCCTTGGTTGCGAGCGCCTTACCAGTGAGAGGGGTCACCTTTTTTGCGACAACCTTCTTCGTGGATTTTTTCTTCTGTACTGGCTTCGCTACTTTCTTTTTTGGTGCAGATTTTTTCACCAACTTTTTTGGGGTAGATTTCTTGGTAGCAGACTTTTTCGCGGTAACTTTTTTTGCCGTTACTTTCTTTGCCTTTTTCGGAACAGACTTTTTTGGAGATGCCAACTTCTTCTTCAAAACCTTTTTCATTGTCTTCTTGATCATTTTCTTTTTTCCTACTGATTTAACTTTTTTCTTTCCGCCAGTAGGCGGACTTACCTTCGATTTCTTCACTACCTTCTTCTTGTTCTTCTCAACTTTTTTCATAGAAAAGTATTTAATCGACTTAAATATATCCCCATACGACGACGACTTTCATCCACTTTCGGATGAAAGAAAAATTCTTTTCATTGTCCCTTCCTTATGACCGAGAAAGCTCGGTGAACTCTTCCATCAAAGTTTTTTGCAAATCCTTGTCACCAGCCTTGCGAGCCGATTCCAACGCGCGACTGATGGAGGTCAAGCGCTCTTTGCGAAGCTCTCCTGCGAGAGCGGCGACATATTGTCCGAGCAATTCCTTAGCGACCGCCGACCGTTCTTCGGGAGTCCCGGTAAGAACGGCGGAAAGTGTTTCTTCGGCCTGGAAAGAAAGCTTGGTTCCTAAAGCCTTGAGCTCGGGACTTCCGATCAAGACCATAGGATTCACTCCTTCCTTCACTCCCTCTTTGATAGATGAAAAGAGAGGGTGCTTCGTGAGAAACTCTACCACTTTTTCCTGAGAAAGACAAGCGAATACATCGCGGGCACCAACTTCAATGAGCGAGAGTCCAATGATATTTTCCCGAAGTATTTCCGATCGATTTCCGAAGGAAGTCTCGACCGATGAGGCGACACGAGTGCCTGCCGTCGCCGGAGCATTCTTTCTTTTTTCACGTAGCTCTTTTTCCAATGCCGGAGCGAGCGTCTTCTCATCCATCCCGATACGGAAAGCGAGACGCGACAAGAAGTGCGTCCGCTCGATAGCATTCTCCGCATGAGCGAGTATCGGCAGATAAAATTCCGCGATCGCCCGTTTTCCTTCGGGTGTCCGAGCATCCTGTTTCAAGGTAGCCTGCTCGAGAAAATATTCGAGTGCCGGCACATCATGCGCCACGGCATCACGGAGTATCTCCGGATTTTCTTTCGCCGCATCGGCCGCATCCTTGCCGGACGTGATCGCGACGATCGAGGTCGTGATTTCTTTTCCAAGGGCGAGTTCGGTGCTCCGACGCGCGGCGGTCTGCCCTGCTCCGTCCATGTCGAAGAAAAACTTTATCTTATTCCCATACCGCTTAAGAATATCCAGCTGATCCGGTGTAAGCGCCGTACCCGATACCGCCACCACATTCTCGATACCTGATTGATAGGTTGCGATCACATCCATATTTCCCTCCACGACGACGGTCACGCCTTCTTTTTTGATAGCCTGTTTCGCCTGGGCAAGGCCGTAGAGCGCCTTGCTCTTCCGATACACGTTCGTCTCCGGTGTATTCACGTATTTCGCCTGTGATTCATCCCCGCCTGGAGCAACACGCGCCGAAAATCCGATGACACGCCCCATCGCGTCCATCACCGGGAAAGTGATCCGATCACGGAATCGATCGTACCAATCGCGTCCGCCTTCTTTTTTGATCGTAAGTCCGGCCGATTCGATTTCTTCCGGTCGATATCCGCGAGATATGAGGAAATCAGACAGGTGTCGCCATCCTTCCGGTGCATACCCGAGACGAAACAGTCTGATGCTCTCATCCTTCAATCCCCGATCACGCAAATACCCGAGAATTTTTCCTTTGCCCGCTCCATCCCAGAGTTGCTTTTCATAGAACTTCGTCGCGAGTTCGAGTATTTCCGTGAGTCTCGGCTTACTCTCTTCATTTTTCTCTCCGTTCGGCGTCGCGGCATATTCCTTGCGATACACCGAAAGGTCGACTCCTGCCCGTTCCGCGAGAATACCAAGCGCATCCTTGAAATCCAAACTCTCCATCTCCATGAGAAACGTAAACACATCCCCACCCTTGTTACAGCCGAAACAATGGAATGACTGTCGCTCCTCACTCGCCATGAAGGACGGAGATTTTTCAT
>JAUPWD010000096.1 GCA_030916685.1 Patescibacteria group bacterium | reverse complement strand
GTGTGCTCTTCCGATCTGTGGCGATGAAGGATTCCCCGATCGTTTTTGTGAAATCTGATTTGATATTGATATTGAGACCGAATCGGACGGCACGTCGTATGAGTCGGCGCACGAAATACCCCTGGTCTTTGTTCGACGGATAGATACCGTCGCCGATGAGGAAGGTCGCGGCTCGGAGATGATCGAGTATGACACGCATCGCATAGGTGGACGTGGCATCAGATCCATAGGTGATACCGCTCATATCCTCAATCGTTTTTCGTGCGGTGTCGAACATGTCGAGGCGGAGCACATCCGGAGTGTCATTCGCCGCGGCGAGCAATCGTTCGAGTCCCCCACCGAAATCGACATTCGGACTCGGGAGCTCTTCGAATCCGGTTTCGGTTTTCTTGTATTGCATGAAGACATTATTTCCGATTTCCATGAATCGTCCGCAATCGCAGTTCACATGACAAAACGTTCCGGAAAATGGCGTGTTCGGAATACATTGATCGCCGAGATCCGGACGGAAATCGAAGAACATCTCAGTATCCGGCCCACCTGGCTCCCCTGCCGGCATATTGCCCGGAGCACCGACGCGACTCCACCAGTTTTTCTTCTCATCGTAATAAAAAATCCGTCCACCCTGCATACCGTCACGCTCGGGAAAATCGATGATTGATGCCGTGATGCCGATGGTGGCGAAATTCTTCTGCCAGAGAGCGGCCGCCTCAGTATCTCGGGGAATGCCGAGTGTGTCATTGCCCCGGAAGCACGTGAAATAGAGGCGATTCGGGTCGATACCGATTTCTTTCGTCACGAATTCCCACATCCAGTTCACCTGATCAACCTTAAAATAATCTCCGAATGACCAGTTGCCGAGCATTTCGAAAAAGGTCGTGTGACGGTTGTCACCGACTTCCTCGATATCGCCAGAGCGGAAGCACTTCTGTGAATCTGCGATGCGTTTGCCGAGCGGATGTACTTCGCCCAGGAAATACGGGAGCATCGGTTGCATGCCGGATCCCGTGAAGAGTGTCGTCGGATCGTTTTCCGGTACGAGCGGTGAAGATGGTGTTATCGCATGACCATGCTTCTCAAAAAATTCAAGGTAGGCGGAGCGGAGTTCATGGGTAGTCATAGACGGGGCGGGTACTGTTTAGTGTGGTTGATTTTGGACTTCTTTCTTCTTTCTCTTTAATTCCGCCTCGAGCAATGCGTATGCGCGGTCTTTGACGCCAACAATTTTTTCATTTTCGCGAATGTGCGTCGTGAGGAGTGAGAGTTCTTTTGCGAGCTCAGCTTTGAGACGAAGGGCGAGATCACGCTCTTGTTTGAGTTTTTTGAAATCCGTCTCCATCATCTGGAATTCATTCTGTAAACGGCGAACGAAGGCCTTACTCTTGCCATCGTCATCGTTTCCCTTTGATTGTGATCCTCCGAATATTCCCATAGGGAGACAGTATAGTGGTTAATTCCCGAAAAGAAAAGATTCCTTCATGACCGTCATTCCTGAGTTGTTCCTGATCCTTGTTCCGCATTTCCAATGACGATATTCACTCGTTCTTTATTTTTCGGTATATATTTGACGATGAAATTCGGCTTGACATCGAGATTCATCTTGATTATCTCGGGATGCCGATCGAGCACGCTCCGCAGTTCATCGGATTTTTTCCCGAGCAGTTCCTCTCGCAGGGCGTCTTGCTGAATTTCGGTTTCGAGGAGGAGTGTCGCCGTTACCTTGAGTTTCCCTCCGCCGGATTGGAAATCAGGGATCATCTCAATGGTATCGATGATAACTTTTTTCGGGAGAAAGGACATTCCGGAAGCGGCCGCGAATTTTCCATCGACGCTTTCCGATCGGAGGATGGCCCTCTCGATCGTTTTTTCCGATGTGATGTATGCTTTTGCCTGATAGTGGAAAACGGTTTCAATCGAGGTGCCCGTGAGTCCTTCGTGCAGAAGTGGCTCCTCTGGGAGAGAGCTCAATTCAATACTGTTGTCATCGATCTTTTCCCCATCCGAAATCGTTTCGGATATTTTCTTTCGAAATGTTTCGAGAGCCTCCGTTTTCGCCTGTTCCCTCGCCTGATCGATGTCTTCTCTGCTGAGGATGGCATCGCCGCTGGTGCTGTTTTTCGATCCACCGGTCATCGGCGTGAGTGATTTGGCCGAAAACTTGCTGTACTTCGGACTTCCTTTGAAGCCGGGACTGGTGAATTTTTCGGCCATGATATTCGAGGCATCGCCAGCCTCGTCGGCGATGACTTCCGCTTCGATGGCTCCTGGCTCCTTCTTTCCGGCAATGTCGGTCATTCCCGGGACGGTCACACCTTGAGTGAGACGGAAGACGATTCCTTCGGCAGTTTCGAGTCGGGTCGTCGCTACGAGTGATTGAGGTTCACTTCCGAATTCATTGTAAATGATCACTTTTCCACGAGCTTTCCGTTCTCCGCCCGTCCCGATGCCGGTCGGTCGGATCGACTTTTGTATATCGACTTTCTCTTCCGCGAGACGGTATGGGATTTCAAGCGTCAGTGCATTCTCTTCCGCCTGAGAGAGATTGCTCGTTTCGGCATGTATCAATCGGAATTCAAAAGAGTTCTGCTCCTTCTTTTGTATCGGAAATACCGTTATGGTCGCCTTGGGCGTGAAGAGAAAGAATGCGGTCGTCGCCATGAGCAAAAGAACCACGATACCGGCACCGGTGATGGCGACCTTCACCTTTGAATGAATAGCAACTGGCAGGGGTGTTGTTTTCGATGGGGTCGGTGGCGGCGTGATCGGTGATGGTTTTCGCAGTAAAATATTTTTCGGCGGAACCGTTTCCGAATATGAGCTTTTCTGTATCCCATCCGGTGATGATGTCCGTTGCATTGTCGGCGCTTTCGGAGCGAACGGAATATTTTTCGGTGAGATCGGTTGTTCTGAATTCAGGGCTGTCTGATATTTCGTGTTCTTGTCTCGGACGG
>JAUPWD010000095.1 GCA_030916685.1 Patescibacteria group bacterium | reverse complement strand
GATGAATATCAGAACAAATTCGAATACTATACGCCGTTCGGAGTCATACTGAATACTGTCGAATGGGATCACCCTGATTTTTTCCCCGATATGAATGCCTATCGGAAGACATTCGGGAATTTCCTTTCGAAAATTCCTCGGCATGGATTTCTCGCCTATTGCGAGGATGATGCGGAGGCAGTGAAATTGTCATCGGGCGTGGCGACGAATAAACTCTCGTATGGATTTCACAAGGAAGCAGGAATCCGAATCGTTAATCATGAAGTGATTACTGATTCCACGGATGGACTCTGTCAACGGTTCTCACTCGAACAAGGATCTACTTCTCTCGGAGTATTTGAATCACCGCTTGCTGGTACACATAATGCGGTCAATATCGCCGGGGCGGTGGCGCTCTGCTCTTTGCTTTCGATAGATATCGATGCTGTGCGAACAGCTGTGCGGAAGTATTCGGGGACGGAGCGGCGATTCGAATACATCGGAAAGACAAAGGAAGACGCCCTCATCTATGATGACTATGCTCATCATCCGACCGAAGTGAAAGCGACACTTGCAGCTTTCCGAAGTCTCTTCCCAACACGAAAGCTGACGGTTGTATTCCATCCACATACATATAGTCGCACCGAAGCCCTGCTCTCGGATTTTTCTCAGAGTTTCGGTGATGCGACGCGCGTGATCGTGATCGACGTCTACGGGAGCGCGAGGGAAAAGACGGGTGCGGTGGGATCGGCGGAACTCGTCTCTGCAATCAATCATTTCGAATCCGGAAAAGCAGAATTGGCGCATGATTTCGAGGAGGCAGAAAATCTTCTTCGTGATACACTAGAGAAAGAAGATATCGTTATCACCATGGGTGCGGGCGATGTCTGGAAGCTCGGGAGGAAACTCATCGCATAGCATTTTTGGAGGTGAGGTGGGTTATTTGACTGAACTTTTGATAAAGCGTGTTAAATAATTTTTAATTTTGAAGTGAGAATTTCGAATCAAATTTGAAACATTAATGATTTAAAAGTTCACTCAAAATTCAAAAATAGAAATTCAAAATTGTTTTAGAAAAATATGTACTTCAAACACAATGTAACGCTCGCTCCATATACAACCTTCAAGATTGGCGGAAGGGCCAAGCTCTTCATCGAGGTAAATGATCCAATAGAGCTTGCGGAGGCATTGGAAACAGCTGCTCGAGAAAAGACCCCTGTCTATGTTCTTGGTGGAGGAAGTAACACGCTTTTTTCTGATAATGGATTCGACGGTTTGGTAATACGGATGACCGATGGCGGGATACTGATAAAACCAGAGGGGAAGATTGTCGCTGGATCCGGTATGCCACTTCGGGATATCCTTGAATCCGCCGCAGAAAATGGATTTTCCGGAATGGAGACGCTCGCGGGTATTCCTGGGAGTTTTGGTGGGGCATTACGGGGAAATGCCGGTGCTTTCGGAAATGATATCGGCCGACATATTGTCTCCGTCAAGACATTCGATCAGAAAACGGGCATGGTGAAGGAGGTCTTGGCAAAGGACTGCGAATTCGGTTATCGCAAAAGTTTTTTCAAAGAGCATCCGCAGACGATTATTCTCTCGGCAGTGATAGCGCTCACCCCAAATGGTGTATCTACCGACATGAGACGCATCATGAAGGAGACAATCGCCAAACGGGAGGAGAAGCATAGTCAGACTGCCCTCTGCGCCGGATCGTTTTTCATGAATCCGGTTGTGAAAGACAGGGAACTTCAGAAGGAATTCGAATTGGAAGCGAAGACGGAATGCCGGGATGACAAACTTCCTGCCGGATGGCTCATTGATCATGTCGGCTTGCGGGGGAAGACAATTGGCGGCGCGATGGTGAGTAATGAACATCCGAATTACATCGTGAATACGGGCAATGCGAAGGCTGAAGATGTCGTCATGCTCTCGAGCCTCATCAAGACGCGTGTCCGCGATGAGCTCGGTGTCATGCTTCAGGAAGAAGTGAATATGGTCGGATTTTAATATCTCCTTTGACGCCACGGCCAATTAAGAGTACAGTACAGAGTCTTATTGTTTCCTGTTTACTGATCTATGAAAATTCTCTCCAAGGAGTTTGTGAAAGGAGTGGTTGGCTCCGAAGGCTTGCCTCGTCCTATTCTTCCGACGGTGGCTTTTTTCGGTCGTTCGAATGTCGGGAAGTCCAGCACGATCAACGCTCTCCTCGACGCGAAGAAGCTCGCTATATCGAGCGTCCAGCCAGGACGGACGACCGAGATCAATTATTTCATCGTGAATGAGGAATTTTACTGCGCCGATCTTCCGGGGTATGGCTACGCGCGGGCATCCTTGCAGCATCGAGAGAAGATCCGGCGTTTAGTTCTCTGGTTTCTCTCGGATGATGTCGCACGCGTCGATCTCGCCATCTGCATTATCGACGGGTCAATCGGCCTCAAGGATGTGGATCGCGAGGCAATACAATTCGCCTTCGAACATAACCGAAAAGTGGCAATCATCGCGAACAAAATGGATAAGGGCTCACAGAATAAGAATCGCCTGACACTGAAGTCCGTGCAAGCGGAATATCCGGAGGTGACGATTTTCCCTTTCAGCGCGAAGATGAAAATCGGTCGCGATGAAGTGCTGGCTGTCATCAAGAAAGAATTGCATCTCTCGGGAAGGTCGAGATTCAATGAACAGTAAGCAGCTAACAGTTAACAGAGGTTATTGGTTGGCCCTAAGTAGTTGCCCTAAATCTGTTTTCTGTTGATTGTTGACTGCTGTTTGTTTACTGATCTATGAAATCCGGAATTATTGAGTCTTCGGGAAAGAAAATTGCCTATAAAATCATTCGCCGCAAGGGGATGCGTCGGATGCTCCTTTCCTTTTCATCCCGAGGAGAACTTGTTTTGACGGCGCCTCGATTGACGCCACTCTTTTTTATCAATGCTTTCCTTGAAAAGTCACGCTCGTGGATCGATACGCATATGGCACATATCGCATCGCGACAGGATGCCGTCTCGTATCAGTCATCGGAATATGTCGAGAAGCGAGATGAAGCGAAGAATCTCATCGAGGATCGTGTCAGGGAGCTCGCGAGTCTTCACAACTTCCGATATGAAAAGATCTCCATTCGTAATCAGCGGACGCGCTTCGGAAGCTGTTCGAGGTCGGGGAATCTTTCCTTTCACTATCGCATCGCTTTTTTTACTCCGGAAGAACGGGATTATGTGATCATTCACGAACTCTGTCATTTGCGGCACTTCGATCATTCGCCGGCGTTTTGGCAGGAAGTCGCGAAATTTTCTCCACGATATGAATCAATCCGAAAGAAACTCAAGGCCCGAAGTCATTCTTGATGAGAGCGGTGTACCTACTGTTTTGAAGTGACTCTTGCGAGTATCTGTAGAGAGTTTATAATGAAAGAGTAATCTGCTAATGACAAAATGCTATGAGTACGCGATTCTTGATTCATGGGCTGGAACTCAATTCGAAGCAGCGGATGTACATCTTAAAAAGACTTGCGACTGTGGAAAAACTCGTTGATCCGGTATCGAATGTCGAAGTGGAAGTTGGTCAGAACAAGAAAAAGCAGTATCGCGTCGAGGTGATGATTCATGATCCGCATAAGCTGTATCGTGCCGAGAAGCTCTCCGAAAGTATCGAGGGATCTATCGATATGGTGGTAGAAAAACTCCTCTCTGAAGTGGTGCGCGACAAGGAAAAGGTGCGTGATTTGCGTCGTCGAGGCGCCCGATCGATCAAGAAGCGAGTGACGCTTGATGGATCTGCTCGTTTTTAAATTAAGAAAATAAGTAGT
>JAUPWD010000094.1 GCA_030916685.1 Patescibacteria group bacterium | reverse complement strand
GAGATCAACGACGCCATAGAAATCACCGCGTTCCCCCATCGGGATCTGTACGGCGATAGCATTCGGAGTCAGGCGATTCCAAATCGAATCAACCGCATCCTCGAAAATGGCTCCGTCCTTGTCGATCTTGTTGATGAAACACATGCGAGGCACTTCGTATTTCTCCGCCTGGCGCCACACGGTCTCGGACTGTGGCTCTACACCTTCCTTGCCGTCGAATACCACGACACCACCGTCGAGCACACGCAAAGATCGCTCCACTTCCACGGTGAAGTCCACGTGACCCGGGGTATCGATGATATTGATCTGATGATCCTTCCAATAGCAAGTCGTCGCAGCAGATGTAATCGTGATCCCACGCTCCTGCTCCTGCTCCATCCAGTCCATGGTCGCCGCACCTTCGTGCACCTCGCCGATCTTGTGTGTGATACCGGTATAAAAAAGGATACGTTCGGTCGTCGTCGTCTTACCGGCATCGATATGCGCGATAATACCGATATTGCGGAACATATTCATGGGTTTGGTGCGGGCCATACGATTTTTTTCTAAAAATGATTTATATAATTTATGGTCTGTAAACAAAGAATCACGACTGGCTCATCACGCGAAAATTTTTGAATTTCCTTCGCATGATTCGTCATTCGTGATTCGTCATTCTGCTCCAAAGTATTATGCGAAGTGAGCGAAGGCCTTGTTGGCGTCAGCCATACGATGCACTTCCTCACGCTTCTTCATGGCGGCTCCGACTCGGTTCGAGGCATCGATCAGCTCATCAGCGAGCTTCTCAGCCATCGCCTTTCCCTTGCGCTTGCGGCAGACCTCTCGGATCCAACGCATGGCGAGTGTCTGACGACGCTCTCCTGATACTGGAATCGGCACCTGGTAGTTCGCACCACCGACGCGGCGACTCTTGAGCTCGAGGAGCGGAGAAACGTTCTTGATCGCCTGTTCAAAGGTATTGAGGCCACCCTTCTTCGTCCGATCATGAATGATGTCAAAAGCATCGTAAATGATTCCCTGTGCGACGGTCTTCTTCCCGTTCCACATGATGAGACCGATGAAGTGTCCTACCAATGGATTCTCGAATCGAACATCCGGCTTCCACTCCCGATTAAATTGTCGTTTCCGTCGTGGCATATATATTTACAATAACCAATCACCAAGTTCCAAGATACAAAATAATGTTAGTCCTTCTTCTTATCCTTCTTCACACCGTACTTCGATCGGCTCTGCTTGCGACCAGTCACACCGGAGGCATCGAATGAACCGCGCACTACGTGATACCGCACACCTGGGAGATCCTTCACGCGTCCACCACGGATCATGACGATCGAGTGTTCCTGGAGATTGTGACCCTCACCTGGGATATAGGCAGATACTTCCATTCCATTTGTGATACGTACGCGACAAATCTTCCGGAGAGCGGAGTTCGGCTTCTTCGGAGTCATGGTCGTCACCTTGAGACACACTCCACGCTTGAATGGGCTATCAGAAAGCTTCAGGCGATTCTTCACGCCATTCCACGACAAAGTCATGGCCGGAGACTTGGACTTTTTCTTGAGCGGTGTTCGCCCCTTCTTCACCAACTGATTGATCGTAGACACAGGCGTTTCTTTAAAATAAATCTATCTTGCTTCGGAACTTTCGGAGAGACAAACAAAAAAGAGTTCTTCACTCGTTAGAGCCATTATAGACAACATTCAGAACTTGTCAACTCTTCAATCTCGAATATCCCATTCCTTTCGGCTCCTCGGGTATAAAAGAGATTTTTTCCGCTGTCCGTGTTCGGACGAAAGGCAAGGAAAAAAGCTGCTTTTATGCCCGGGAGCTCCTGACCACCTACACTGCAATCCCGAAGAAAATCCCCAGCATCCTATTGATGAAAATGCTAATCGGATACGGGAAAAATACGATGATGAAGAGGAGGAGCATGAATCCATACTGCTCAAATAAAGCAACGGTCTCTTCCTTCATCTGAAAAACGAAGAAAAGAATCTTCGACCCGTCGAGTGGCGGAACCGGTATGAGATTGAAACAGCCGAGAATGACATTCCAGGAAATAATCATAAGAAGGAGGGCAAAGAAGATCGAAGGGAATGATCCGGCGACATTGTTCGCGAGCGATTCCCATCCCCCGCCCTGAAAAGCCGCGAATTGGAAATATCGGAGGATATCGATTTTTTCGAAGGCTCGGAGCGGGAACGCGAGGGCGACGAGCGCGGCAGCAAGTGCCACGATGAAATTCGATGCCGGTCCCGCGAGCGCCACATAGAGTGCACCGTTTTTCTGATCGCGGAGATTGTACGGGTTATAGGGTACCGGCTTGGCCCAACCGAAAATAAACCCGACTTTCGAAAGAAAGAGGAGAAGTGGGAGGATCACCGATCCGAACCAGTCGATATGATTGAGTGGGTTTAGATTGAGCCGCCCAGCGTACTGCGCCGTCTTGTCCCCGAGCCACAAAGCCATGACGCCGTGCGCCACCTCGTGGATGATGATGGAATAGACGAGCGTAATGAGATAAAACCCGATAAGCACTATTTCTTGGGACATAACTTTTCCGAAGAATCAAGAATTTAGAATCAAGAATCAAATAAAGAAGGTCACGGAGAACTTGTAAATCATGGCTAATCTTGCCAAGAAGGCGATTCCATGATACGCTTTCCCTTGTAATTAAGCAATAACGGGTTTGCTTAAAATCTCACCGCAAGCACAATAATACAAGAAAAAGCATTTGTATTTGCTTGTCGGTTGAAATGTAAAAATTTCGGCTGCAAATCCTGAAAAGCTCGTCGGGTTATCACGATAACCCTTCTCACTTTCTCAGTATTTTCGCTCGAAATTTTTACATTCCATCTCGACATGAGATTTTATCCAACCCGCTCAATTTTATGAGCCGAACCTGTGAACTGACCGGACGAGGAACTGCTGTCGGAAACAAGCGAAGTCACTCGAACATCGCCACCCGCCGCACATTCAAAGTCAATGTCCAAACCAAACACGTCGATGGCGTAAAGATGAAACTCTCCACGAGAGCCATCCGCACCCTCGCCAAGCGAGCCGCCAAATAACAATCCACCCCGTTTATCGGGGTTTTTGTTTTTTTATAACGTATCAGCGGACGCACCGCTCAAAAAGCGGAACGACCGTTGATTCAAAAATAATATGCTTCAAGACTTCAAAAAATTCGCCCTCAAGGGAAATGTCGTCGATCTCGCAGTCGGTGTCGTTATCGGTGCGGCCTTCGGGAAGATCGTGACATCACTCGTCACCGATATCATCACTCCACTCATCGGTATCGTCCTCAACGGTATCGACATCACCGATCTCGCGCTCACCATCGGCGCATCAACTATCGCGTACGGGAAATTTCTCCAGTCCATCGTCGACTTCCTCATCATCTCCTTCGCCATCTGGATAGCTATCAACCAAATCACGAAGCTCCGCAAAAAATTCGGACTCCTCGAGGAAGAGGTGGTACCGACTCCACAAACCAAAGACTGCCCACAATGCTTCTCGAAAATCCACAAGGACGCAACCCGCTGCCCGCACTGCACTTCGACGCTCTAAGCATCTATCTCAAATCTCAGACAAATTTAAAGGGGAACAATCCGTGGACTGTTCCCCCTTTCGCTTCACGCAAAGTGTTCCTTGCGCGAGCGGTTGTTACGCTGCTGCTTTTTCTTTTCGTACCTCCTGTTGGGAAGGCGGTATCAATTGAAACTCCCGCTTTTCCCTTCTTGAAAGTTGATCAAAAACGATACGCCCATTGCAGGGTTTCTCGCTTTTGTAAAACGAATTTCGACAGCAAAGCCCATCTGTTTTGTGGGTGCAGCTTTCATCGAACTGACACCCGCTCGGCAGAGAGCTTATGTACGTGATACGAGCGCTCATCGCGCCTCCTTTTTTTTAAATTGCAGTGAAGCCCCGTTTGTCGGAGCCGTTTTACGCAGAAAGTCGGCGCAAGACCATTCTTTCAACGTATATTACATTATACACCAAAATGAATAAAAAAACAACCCCTCTTCGAGGAAGGGCTGTTTCAAGAGAAAATTCGGAGATTATTCGAGAATACCGTCCAAATTCACATCATAGAGAATCTGTTCGGAAACGAGACGATAATCGATGATTTCTTTTTCATCAAACCAGATCGGGATTTCACGGAGCGCCTCCTCTGGAGAATCAGAACAATGAATCAGATTGCGCACGGCACGATTATCGATACCGGAGAGTTCATACGAGTCCAAAGTGAGATCACCACGGATCGTCCCGACATCGGAAGTCGTCGGCTCCGTTCCTCCCACGAGTTTCTTCACGACATCGACTGACTTATTCCCTTCGATCACGAATGCGAGCACCGGTCCGGAGGTCATGAACGTCGCGAGTTGTCCGATGATATCTCTTCCGTATTCGATCGCCTCTTTTTCAATCGGCATCCCCTGCTCCTTGCGACCCTCCACAATGCGGGTTCCTTTCTTCAAGAACCATTCTTCATCCTTGTTGTAGTGCTTCCAGCACTGATCTTCGGTCGGCAGGAGGAATTTCACCGCGACGAATTTGAGTCCCGTGCGCTCGATGCGCTTCATGATCTCCCCCATGAGCGAACGCTGTACGCCGTCCGGCTTCACGATGACGAAAGATCGCTCTTTCTTTGGATGTGCCATATATGTATTCTAAAAAAATAAATTGATCACTGAGAACTGTAACACAAAAATTGTTTCATGACAAGACCAACGAATTGCAGATATACGATTTCAGATTTCAGATTTATAAAACTATCTTCCGGAAATATAGTCTGCAATCTGCGATCTACAATCTGAAATTATTTTTTCAACTGGCATTTTCCATTACTGCACACATACACGATATCCCCTTCCCTATCCGTTCGATGAATATAAATGTCTCGTTTCATAAGGCGATCGATGACTTCCTGGGATGGGTGCCCATAACTGTTCTTGCCGACGGAAATCACCGCCTCTTTCGGCTGTATGAGATCGAGAAATTCATCACTCGTCGAAAACCGCGATCCATGATGCGCCACCTTCAGAATATCGACTGGCTGTTCGGAGGGAAGAAATGATTCCTCTCTCGGCAAATCGCCCGTCAGGAGAAAGGTGCTCTCGCCATAGGTGAAGCGAATGATGATACTCCCTTCATTCGACTCCTTGTCGGTTAGTGCCTTGCCATGCGGATTTGGATATTCTACAGAGAGGATACCGCCATCATTCGGAAGGATAATTTCCGTACCGGAGCGTATCGCCTCATGACGCGCTCCGTCACTTTCTATCGCTTGAAAAAAAGATTTCTCGCTCTCCGTGCCATCCTCATACCCATTCGTCAAAGCCGAAAGCACCCGGTACGAACGGAACAGGCTCGGGAAACCACCGATATGATCCCGATCGGAGTGCGTCGCGATCACCGTCTCGATCGTGCGGTCCCAGAAGGGAATATGTCGGCCGAGCCGAGAGAGGAGGAGTCTGCCATCGACTCCGGCATCAATCACGATCTCCGTCATACCACTGCGAATCAGTATTGCATCCCCCTGCCCCACTGGAAGAAAGATGATCTCCGTTTCCCGGGGAAGATGTGTGGCTCGCCATACAAATATCGAGAGAGAAATCGACAGAACAAAAAATATCACGCTCCCCGTGAGTCGCCAATTGAAAATCCGTTCGTTCATATATCATTTATTGTATCTCACTTTTTTTTCAAACAGCGGTGAAACCCCTGTATTTACAGGGGTTTCACCGCTGTTTGAAAAAATCAAAAAGAGATATCCGGTTACCATATACCACAAAGCTACCCACCAGGGTGATATCGTGAGATTCGAAAGGAAACTCATCGGAAGACCGGAGAAAAATTCCGCGCCGACGAGAAACAGATGCGCAAAGAAAAAATTCGGCCAAGCGAGGAAAAATATTCCTCCAGGAATGACGACACCGACCAAACCCGAAAGAAAAGCGAAAAACATGATAATCGGCACGAGCGGAACAAGAAAGACATTTGCGATGATGGATACGACGGAAAAAGTGCCGAATTGAAGGAGGATAACGGGTACGACGAGCCACTCGACAAAGAGGGAAAGGAGTAGGAGCTCATAGAAAAATCTCGCCACGATATTTCTCGGCATCCAAAGACGATCACGAACGGAAGCGTAAAGGAGCAGCGCGAGCGTCGCGAGATAGGAGAGCTCGAAGCCGATATCGTATCGGATGAGGAGCGGATTCCAAATAAGCATGCAAGTAAGTGCGATGATCCAGATACGAAATGCGCTTCCCGGACGACCAATGGAAAGCGTCGACAAGAGAAGCGCTCCCATAATCCCCGCACGTACCGCCGATGCTGGAGCGCCGACGAGCATCACATAGAACACGATGCCAATAATCGCGAACAATGATGCCTCTCTCCGGTACCATCCAAATACAATTGCAAGGAAAAAAAGAAGTCCCCCGACCAGGGTGATATTGTATCCGGATACCGCAGTCACATGCGTCACGCCGGATCGGATGAAAATATCCTTCTCCACGTTCGAGAACCCATCATCGAAGCCAATGAGCATTCCGAGTGAAAGCGCCGCTTCCGATGATGGCAAAGACCGCTCCAGTCCGATAATGAATCGTTCCTTCACTGAAAACAAAGCTCGCATCAAACGAAGATACCAGTCCTCATCTGGACTCAAGCTCTCTGTCGAAATGGGTCGCTCACACAGATACCCGATGCCTCGCGTTGCGAGCATCATGCGATAGGCCACTTCCCGCCCCGCGATCTCTATATATTCCTCCGGTTTCTTCAGATCACATACAAAAACCAGCCTATCACCGATCATCCGCTCATTCGATTCCGATTTACGCAAGAGAATCTTTTCTTTCGGACAGAAATCACCCTCGCAATCCTCCATCCGGATTTCCGATTCGTGAAAGAAGGCTTTCTCCCTGCTGCCACTCGTTACCACAGATATTCCACGTATCGTTTCCTTCGGCTCATCCAATCGCTCCCAATACTGAAACTCCCGATTTCCAAAAAACAAACCGAGAAGAAGCGATATGAGCAACACGATGAAAGAAACAAAAAATGGCCTCCCAAAAAATGAGAACCCGAAGGCGATACCAAGGAGACAAATCATCACCATTCCATCGAAGGCATATGCCGAAAAAAATACTCCAAACGATATCCCTAGGGAGATTCCGATAGCCGAAAGTAAGAGCACATCGAGACGTTTCATAAAAAAGAAAACAGCGGGGAGACCACTGTTTAAAAAGATTCTTTCAAAACAAATACTTTCATCCGACTCTTTTCGCCGGATACGAGCTCCAGAAGCGACGGCGCTCTTCTTAAATGCTTTGCCAAAATTTTCACTACCGCATCATTCGCCTTTCCTTTTTCGGGAAGAGCGGTGATACGAACCACATAGTTATCAGGGGAAATTTCCTCGATCGTATTGCGTCCCGACCTCGGAATAACTTTTACGGTGATCTTTCTATTCGCCATCGCTGTCGAGTTTTTCAAGCGCCTTGAGAAAACTTTTCGCGCTACCGAATGATTTGTACACACTCGCGAAACGGATATATG
>JAUPWD010000093.1 GCA_030916685.1 Patescibacteria group bacterium | reverse complement strand
TTCTCGAAATGGGACTCGCGCTTTATTTGAGGAAACCAATCTATCTCTGGAATCCCATCCCCGAGATTTCCTACAAGGAGGAACTTCTTGGTATGTGGCCGGTAGTACTCGATCGTGATCTGAAGAAAATTATATGACCGATGAAGTTTTCGAAAAAGAAATCGCGATGTGTCGTGATTTGAATAAAAAGAACGGCGGGAAGTGTGCGTGGGGCGAATGTAAAACCTGTGGCGTCATTCCTCTTCTCTATAAAATTCACAAAGGTATTTTCCTCGAAACCGAAGAAGAAATTTCCAAAGTGAAGAAAGAAATATTTGGGGAGAATTATAAATAAGATCTATGCCCGAAGAAGTCAATCAATCTTTATTATCGATGCCATGCAAGGATCGGCATAAGCTTATTCCGGCGTCATATCTTGTTTTGAGGCGCGGCGATGAAGTGCTTTTACTCCGTCGTTTCAATACAGGATACGAAGATGGGAAATACAGTATGCCGGCGGGACATGTCGATTCCGGAGAGACTTTCACGGAAGCAGTAATACGGGAAATCTCGGAAGAAGTGGGGATCACACTCAAGTTTGAGGATGTCCACGTGGCACATATGATGCATCGAAAGTCCGTTGATTCAGAACGAATAGATACGTTTTTCGTCACTGAGAAATGGAATGGGAAGATCAGGAATATGGAACCGCACAAATGCGATGAGCTTGAATGGTGTCCATTGGATAATCTCCCAAAAAATACTATTCCCTACATCCGCCAAGCACTCGAATGCGTTCGTGATGGGAAGTTTTATAGCGAATTTGGGTGGTAATAAATAAAGAAAAACAAATGAATTTTTTCACTCGAAACAGGGCGCTCGCGACGGTATTCTTCACGATTTTTCTCGACATGATCGGGTTCGGGATTCTTATTCCCATCATGCCATTTCTCTTTACGGATCCGACATCACCGCACTATATATTCGGGGCAGGGGTATCGGTCGATCGTGGGTATCTCTATATGGGGATCATCATGTCCCTCTTCTCGCTCTGTATGTTTCTCTCGGCCCCTATCATCGGTGAGTTCTCCGACAAATATGGTCGGAAGAGACTTCTCATCGGGTCAATCATCGGGAATGCCCTGGGATATGCCGTCTTTGCGGTCGGAATTCTCCTTCACTCGGTGACATTCATCATACTGGCGAGGATGATAAACGGCCTCATGAGCGGTGGTATGGTCGTGGCACAGGCGGCAATCGCCGATATTACCAAGCCTGAAGATCGAGCGAAGAATTTCGGACTCATCGGTGCGGCATTTGGTCTCGGTATGATATTTGGTCCTTTTGTCGGTGGGCGATTGGTCGACCCGACGCTCGTTTCCTGGTTCACGGCGACAACCCCATTCTTCTTCGCAGCAGGACTTTCCATCATCAACGTGCTTTTCATTGTATTCTTTTTCGAGGAGACGAATAAACATATCGATACCGCGAGGGTGCTCACACTCTCCAAGGCAATACGGAATATCGAAAAAGCAGTTTCCCTCAAATCTCTTCGACCGCTCTTCATCACCAATTTTCTTTTCCAGGGAGGATTCTCATTCTATGTCACCTTTGCGGGTGTATTCTTCCTTACTCGTTTCGGATTTACTGAGGCTAATATCGGGAATTATTTCGCCTACATCGGACTCTGGATTATCTTCACGCAGACGATACTGACGCGCATCGTCTCGAGGTACCTCTCGGAAAAAGAGATCCTCCGAAATACCATTATGATTGTGGGTGTCGCTATTTTGATCGTCACCACTCTGCATGACTCACATTATCTGTATTTCGTCGCTCCGTTCATGGCGATGGCGATGGGATTGACCCAGGCCAATATGACAGCGCTCATCTCGCGGGCATCCGATGCGAACGTACAGGGAGAAATCCTCGGTATCAACGGAAGCGTCGCCTCGCTCGCGACCGCATTCCCGCCACTCTTCGCGGGGCTGATCGCAGGATATTTCGATGCGCATGCGCCGCTCGTCATCGCATCGATAAC
The DNA here is from genome assembly GCA_030916685.1 of Patescibacteria group bacterium. The sequence goes on along the minus strand of JAUPWD010000093.1, from coordinate 1,499 downwards.
GATTATTTCCGCCGGACTCTATTTCATCAATCACCTCCGGATAATACGACTTCGTGATGAAGCCACTCTATGAATCTCTCCGACCTCGAACAATATGACTATGTACTGCCGGAAGCATTGATCCGGAAAGAAGGGGTCGAACCCCGCGATACCGCGCGGCTATTCGTGTATGATACGTCGACCGATACGGTCACACATGACTTCTTTTATAATATCGCGAAGTATCTCCCGGAAAACTCACTCTTGGTACTCAATGATACGAGGGTTGTACCCGCGAGACTCCAACTCAAGAAAGTGACCGGCGGGAAGATTGAGGTGTTCGTCCTCATGAATGAATGGAATGGGAAAGACGAGACTATCCCTGTGCTCGTCGATCGGAAATGCGGCGTCGGATGGAAACTCTTTTTCCCGAATGGAGATTATTTCGAGATGGTGAGACAAGAGGAGAACAAGTTTTTTGCCATTCTCAAGCCTTCAAACAGCGGTGAAACCCCTGTAAAATCGCTGGGGGAGCTCCTGGAGGAATTCGGAGAAACGCCGATCCCGCCGTATCTTTCGGGAGAGGAATGGTTGCGGGACGAGAAGAAGCTTCGTATGAGGTATCAGACGATTTTCGCGGAACAGGGGAATTCAGTCGCTGCTCCGACAGCAGCACTTCATTTCACGGATCGCGTCTTCGAAAGTTTGAAACAAAAAAACATCGATACGGCGCATGTGACGCTCGATGTCGGCCTTGGTACTTTCGCCAAGCTCAAGGATGAAAATTTCGTGACGAAAAAGCTCCATCGTGAACGGATATCGGTTTCAGATGAAGCAGCAACACAGATTAATACGGCAAAAAAAGAAGAACGGAAAATTATTCCCGTAGGCACGACCGCACTTCGGACATTGGAATCATGCATCAAGAGTGGTTCCCTAAGAGCGTTTGCCGGAGATACGGATATTTTCATCTCCCCACCGCATCATTTTCAGTCGGCAGATATGCTCATTACCAACTTCCATATTCCGAAGAGCTCACTCATGCTCCTCGTCGATGCATTCCTCCGGGACAAGGGCGCGAAACGGAATCTGATACAATTGTACGAAGAAGCCATCCGGGAGAAATATGCATTCTATTCTTTCGGCGATTCGATGATAATAGTATAAAACTATGAATGAGATTCTAGGTGAAAAAAGCGCTGGGGAGAAAAAGGTTGATGAGTATGTTGCCCGTATACGCGGCGATGAAAATAATGCGCCACAATCAGCGGATGATGTACTGAAGGATTTGCCTCCAATATTTCAGGAGTCTATCCGGAAAAAATTGGAAGAAGTGCCAGTGGAGAGTAGCGCCGAAAAACCGGCTCTAATCGTTCCACCACAGTATAACGGAATGACTGCTGAAGCGGTTGAATTCATTTGGGTGATTCCGGAATATTTGGATTCGGAAAAAACGAAAAGTGAAAAAGAAAGGAAACAACGGGCAATCGAATATTTGAAAAAAAAGGAATCAACGATCA
>JAUPWD010000092.1 GCA_030916685.1 Patescibacteria group bacterium | reverse complement strand
TCGGAAATTCGCCTCATTCGTCGCTGTCGCGCTTGCGGTTTTTCTTCTCCTCTATACGCCGGTTATCATCAGTGATTCCATGGAGGGCGGTCAGAATACGAAGAATTTCTTCGAAGCGCTCGGCTCGAAGGCAGAGAAGAAGCCGCTTCTCGAAAAAGTAAAAAAGGATATTTCGGAGAACGTAAATTATTACTGCCTCCTGACGACCGCATCTTGTTATAACGGCGATATGAAATCGCATGCCATTCCGATCGCGATCTCCACCTTCATCATGGTGGCTGGGCTCGCGCTCGCGATCCGAAGGCTGCGTTTGGAGACAGATCCTCTCCGTCGTAATTTTCTCATGCTCACGCTCTTTTGGTTTGCGGTGTTTTCCATCCTGACGCTTCCGGTTGCTTTTCAGCTGCGTCCGAGGTTTTATATCGTCGTTTTCGCACTCCCATTCATATTCCTCGGATTTCTGTATGAATTCCTCGAGGCGCGATTCGGGAAACGAGCGGTGATCGGGACATTTCTCATTACGGCAGGCATCCTCGCGATGAATATCCGGGGGACGATGCTCTGGTTCGAAGAGCAGGCGACCGCACAACATACCATCACTGATACGAAGCGTACGCTCATATTGAAGAATCGGGACGGTGTGACGCTCGGCCAACTGCAGCGCGCGACGGACTGGATGTATTCACGGTATGAGCCCGGCAATCATCTGTACTACTATGTGAAGCCGGAGCACGTCCGACCGATCAATTTCCTTCTGGTCGAAAAGAAAGATCCGGAATTGCGATTTGCGACCATGAAGATGACTGACGATCCGAATGCACAATTCTTCGCCATCACGCCGGCGAAGAATGGCATCGCTCCATTTACGAAGAAATATAAGACGGAAGTCGAGATCGTCGGTTCGGAACAATTCGGACAGCTCATGGTATTCGAACTTCGTATTCCGAATCGTGTCACGAACCCATCATTCAAATGGAAGAGTGGTGGTGGCGGGGATGACCGTTTTTATTGGAAGGATGTTTTCAACAGATAATCGGAATTCTCATATGTCTCTTTGGTTGCGTACATTTTTTCGGAATATTCCGAAACATATCTGGATACTGATGCTCATCGTGCTTATCGGTATTTTCTTCCGCGCGTATCATTTCCATGACTGGCTTTCTTTCAAAGGTGATGGATTCCGTGATGCGATCATGGTTTCGAATTCGTATCGGGTAGGTGTCGAATCTCTGCCACTCCTCGGGCCGCGTGCTGCGGGGACGATGCTTCGTCTCGGACCGGTATTCTACTATTTCCAGTATGCATCAGCATCGATCTTCGACAGCATGAGCGCGCCTGTGTTGGCATATCCGGATCTTTTCTTTTCTGTTCTCGCCATTCCGCTTTTCTATTTCTTTTCGCGCCGATACTTCGGTATTTCCTGGTCGCTTGCGCTCGCCACCATGCTCGCGGTCTCGTTTCTCGCGATCGAGTATGGCCGCTTCGCGTGGAATCCGAACTCGACGATTTTCTTCGTGCTCGCTTTCTCACTCGCTTTCCTGAAGATATACGATGCGCCGGATGATGCTTCACGGAAGCGATATCTCCCCGCACTCCTCGCTGGTGTATTCCTCGGTGTGGTGACGCAGCTTCATTTTAGTTCGTTCCTCGGACTTCCGATTATCATCGCCCTTTTCCTTATGTGGCGGTTTCCGGATACGAAAAAGGTTATTTCTCTCAAGGTTGTCGCCTGCTTTCTCGCCGGCCTTCTGCTTCTCTATACGCCGGTTCTCATGAGTGAGTATTTCAAGAGCGGGGAGAATTCCAAACGTTTCATTTCGGCGCTTTCGAGCAAACCTTCCGTGCATGGTGCGACGGAGAATGTCGTCCGGGTCATTCGTGTTTTCGCGAATCAAAATATCCGTATCACTCTCGGTATCGTCGAACCCGGGAAGAAAATGATTCTTTTCTCAGCTTTCTTTCTCGCGATGGGATTTCTCGCGAATATGTATCTCCTCCGCGGCGAGCGAAATGAATCGCGACGGAATTTCCTCCAATGGACGATTCTTACGATTATGGTGTATTTCACGCTATATATTCCGCTGGCATTCACGGTGGATCGACCGCGCTTCTTCCTTCCGTTCATGATGATGTCGTATATCTATTGTGGGTATATTATCCTCGCCCTCGAGAAACGATTCGGGGGGCGGCGAAGCATGCGGGTGCTTGCGATTCTCGGCGTGAGCGTCGTCATACTCAGTAATGTTTATTCGGTGTCGAAATGGTTCACGGAGCTTCGCGTGTCAGAGGAGCGGACGGATATCACGCGCATCACGGGAAGGAATATTAAGGGGAGTAGCTTTTGGTTGCTCTGGACTCACTTCGAGCGATCTGCGGAAATGATGGGGAGATCATGTGAGGGGAATCGTCCCATCTACTTCCTTCCTTCCAAGCGGATTACGGAGTACGGGCATTCCATAGAGTACGCCTTGCTTCTGAAAAATCCGGATCGTCCGATCATTTTGGAAAGAAAGTATGATCCCGTGGTGCTTGATGGGTGTTATTTCTACGTATCGCTCCTCAAGGACGAGGCTATCCCAGAACTCATATCGAAGGAGCGGATGGATGCACCGATCAATCTCGGTGGGATCTGGGTGATGCGGTTTTATCCGGCTCAGGTGGTCGGTGTCTACGAGCCCGACGAAGATGATGAAAAAGAAATGTTTTTCGTTCCGGAGAAGAGGACGAGAAACAGCCGTGTATATATCGGGGATATCATAAACCTTATAACAGATCGGAAGAGCGT
>JAUPWD010000091.1 GCA_030916685.1 Patescibacteria group bacterium | reverse complement strand
TGCTCATCCCGCTCCTTTTGAGCGGCATATCTGAGTACCTCCTCGGCATAGAAAAGCGGCCAGAAGAGGAGTGGTGTGGGAAGGAACGACATCGCGTCGTTTGGATCGGGTTCCCGGACGCATTGGTCGGGGCGAACGAGTGACAGGGTAGTCATGGCGACCTCCGAGTTGATGAGATTGTTTGCTTGCCATCAGTATACTCTTTTGGGAAATCCGTTCAAGAGGGGCTTAGGGGGTAGTTTATTTCTCAGTTTTTCGGAAGAGTTTTTGGATCGGATCGATGTCTTCCGTGGTTAATTCACCAAGAACGTGAATCGAGATGAGATACAGGATGAAGAGAGTTGCTCCGGAAAAAAGGAATGAGAAATGTCCGTGTGGGAGAATGCTCGCGATTGGGATGAGGATGATGACGGAGATGAAAACACGGAGCATCGAGAGAAGAGGGAGGGATGCTCCGAAATGCTTTCGAACGGAGAAGAGAATCCCTATCATAAGTATGCATGAAACAATAGCCATCGCAGTGCTCGCACCGACGATGCCCCATTTCGGAATGAAGAAGAGATTGAGTGGGATAAATGCAATGAGACCGACGAGAGCGATGTTCATCGGAATCTTCACTTTGCCGGCACCATTGAAGGCGAATGCGAGGACATAGAAAACCGTGAGGAATCCGACGCCGATGGTGAAGATTTGCATCGCAGGAGCTGCTTCGAGATATTTGTTCCCGAAGAAGAACTGAAGGGCAGGCGTGGCGAAAATCGTGAGGAGGGTAACCATCGGAGTGAGGAGGAGTAGGAGAAAGCGAAGAGACTTCTGAATGAGCGCCTCAGTCTCCTCCTCCTTCGCTTCGAAGGTTGATTTGGAAATCGCGGGGAGGAGTATCATCGCGAGTGCGTAGAAGAGATAGTAGGGGATGCGCCCGACGGTGATGGCGGCATTGTAGAGTCCGGTGAGGTGGTCATCATGAAGAAGCGCTTTCACGAAGTAGAGATCGAGCGTGAGCAGGAGTTCATAGAAAATAAGGAAGAGTGTGAGTGACCCGGCATAGGCCACGATGGTTTTCATAGGGAAATGAAATGTATGGCCGTCAAGCTTCCTTCCGATTCCGAGTTTTCGTTTCACATAGAATTCGTCGATGGCGATCGCCGCGAGGAAGGTGAAAAGCGGGGCGAGAACGTATCCACCGATTGATCCTTCGACTCCGAAGAGAAGTGCGGCGCAAATAATGAATCCGACACGCGCGATAGAGCGGACTATTTTCACGATGGCTTGGAGTTTGAAGAGATGGAGTCCGGTGAAATAGTGGTGATAGAACGATGCTGCTGCGAAAGCCGGAATGACGAGTGAGGAGAGCTGAAAGAGTGGTGTCAGTGACGGATCACGAAGCAGCCAGGCGATGACCGGGGAAAGAAAGAAGAAGAGTATCGTGATGGATCCGATGACGAGCATCTGGAGTTTGGCCGCTTGGCGTTTGATGGAACGGATATCGTCCGGGTTCGCCTCGATTTTCTCGCTCACATATTTCGCCATGGCGGTCGGGATGCCATTGCCAATGAGGACGATGACCATGGTTGTGAGCGTGACGACGAGGCCGTATCGACCATAGTCTGCGGGCCCGAGGACGCGTCCGATGACCGCATGAACGACATAGGCTGCGATATTGAAAAAAATTTCTGAGGCTGTGAGCCAGAGGAATGCGTTAGCGAATTTTTTCATAGTGGTGGGGTGTTGAATTTTTTCTTGAACTCCTTTCTTTTCTTATCCTTTCATTTCGTCGAACATTTCTCACTCGCTCTGTCGAACAGGGAGCTGTCCTGTCGAAACCATCCGTCACGCTCGACTGTTACCGACTCGCTCGAGAGAAATGTTACCGACGTCATACAGATGAAGAAAATAAAGAGATTCAAGTAAAATTTGCTAGAGTTGTTGTGCAATTTCCTGAAAAATGGTTTCCTTGTCTCTATTTGCATTGATGGTGATCATGCTCCATTCGGAGAGTTTTTGTTTGAAGAGGGATTGTTTTGCACGGAGGTAATCGATGCCTTGTTCAGGTGCTCGTTCGCGTCGCATTATCTCGTCCGGATTTGCATCAAGATAGAATGCGGTATCAGGCTGTATGAAAAAATTGAAAATTGAAAATTGAAAATTGAAAATTCTGTGAGACAGGTATTCGATATTGATCAGTGTATCTGTAAAATACCGGTCGGAGAGGAGATAGTCGTAGTTTTGTCGTCGAAGTTTGGAAAAATAAAATCGGAAGCGGATCAGATCGATGAGGAGCTGGATCTTGCGGAGGAAGATCGTGAGCCACGAAGCAGATGTTTTTGATTTTCCGGTATCCTGACTCTGGACTCCCTTGGTTATTGGATTTTGGTTATTGGTCCTTGCGAGCTTATTTGCAAGCGAAAATTCAACAGCATGAAAATATGCTACTTTCTTCCCATCTCGTTCCAATTGTTCCCGAAGGAGTCCGAGCTGGGTGGATTTCCCGCTCCCGTCGACCCCCGAAAAGGTAATGAATTTCATAGGGAAATGATAGCATTTTAAAGGGATTTTTGGAATAAAAATTGCCTCAGGGGTGCGGTTGCACATGAGGCATGGGCCTGGCGACTCGC
>JAUPWD010000090.1 GCA_030916685.1 Patescibacteria group bacterium | reverse complement strand
AGTCTATTGGCGATCGGAGCGTAGACATTCATGGTCTCATTTGCGATGCGCTCCTGTTTTTCTGGGGGAAGGGAGTCGAGCGTGCGCATATTATGGAGTCGGTCGGCGAGCTTGATGATGACCACACGGATATCGCGCGCCATGGCGAGGAACATCTTGCGGAGATTTTCGAGGAAATATTCTTTTTTCGATCCCCGCAGCTTTATTTTTCCGAGTTTGGTGATGCCATCGATCAGTTCGGCGATGGTGTCGCCAAATTTCTGCCTGACTTCTTCGATCGTAACTGTCGTGTCTTCGGGGACATCATGGAGGAGGCTCGCCGCGATGGTGGTCGCATCCATTCCGATGGACGAGAGAATCTTGCCGACTTCGAGGGCGTGGGTGATATAGGGTTCTCCGGACTTGCGGAATTGTCCTTCATGGGCCTGTTTGGCGAAGGAAAACGCTTCTTCAATGAGCTTTTTTTCATCGGAAGAGAATGGCCGCGGAGCCGCAGCGAAGACATCTTCGAGGATGATCAGTTTCATTTCCATAGGTCTCCAGTATAGCCCTCCTCTCCCCTATTTGACAAATGCAACCAAGTTGCATTAGAGTAATGACATATGAACATCGAGTCAAAAAATTTCGAAGAGCTCTTGGGATCGGTTTCTCTTCTTTTACCACGGATGACGCGATCCATCGAAGCACTGCTTTTCATCTTTTCCAACTCCCCCGGGCCGATTTCTGTTCCGGATATTTTGAAAAAATTAGCAAGTCGGAAGATTCGGGTGAATAAAGTAACGATCTATCGGAAGCTCGTGCTCCTGCAACAGATCGGCATCATCGAAGAAGTGCTCCTTTCGGGTGAAAAGAAATACTATGAGCTCGCGCGCGAGCACCATCATCACCTCGTCTGCCTCTCATGCGAGCAGGTGACGGATTGGATACCGAATGAATCGATCTTGAAGAGAGAGGCATGTCGTCTCGAGAAAGAAGGTTTCCAAGTGCAGTATCATTCGCTTGAGCTCTTCGGACTCTGCAAGCAGTGTGCATAAATTAGTGAACAATAAGCGGTGAACAGGAAGCAAGAAGTCAATACAAAGGAGTACGAAGAAACATATGTATACGAAATTGATTATGACGGGTGTCGGGACGGTGTGCCTTTCGGTGGCGATTGTTTTTTTCGTGAATTCGCGCATCGAGCCATCGACGGATCGACGTCTCTCGGTGTCCGCGACTTTTTATCCCGTGGCATTTCTCGCGGAACAGATCGGCGCAAATCTCGTGACCGTGAAGACGATTGTCCCGCCGGGTATCGAGCCGCACGATTTCGACCCGTCGCTTCGGGACATTACGGACATCTATCAATCTAAATTGTTCCTCATGAATGGCATGGGTATCGATAGGTGGGCAGAGGGTATGCGCACAGAACTTGGCGAAAAGGGAATTCATGCGCTGGTATTGTCGGAGAGTGTCCCTTTGTCAGAGACGCTCATCCATGATGAATCAGGAATGGGAGATCCTCATTTCTGGCTTGATCCGGTAGCCTATGAACAGGGTGCCACAGCCGTGCTCGCAGCATTGGTGAAAATTGATCCGTCGAATGCGAGGATATATCGGAGCAATTTCAACCGCCTTCAGAAAAATTTGCAAGGCATCGATACGAAATTCCGCATGCTCACCGCGAATCAGTGCCGTCTTCAGATAGTCGTGGTGCCGCACAACGCTTTTTCGTATATGACGAAGCGGTATGGATTTGAGGTCTATGCCCTCTCAGGGGTAAATCCGGAGCAGGAGGTGTCGGCTGGAAATCTTTCTCTCGCGGTGCAATTCATGCGGGAAAAAAATATCCACGCCGTCTTGACGGAGCCACTCGGGAATGAGGATATCGCACAGACGATAGCAATGGAGGTGCCCGCCTCCGTGCTTACGCTGAATCCGATCGAAGGATTGCTTTCGGATGATCTCGCTTCGGGGAAGAATTACTTCACGGTGATGGAGGAGAATTGGATAACCCTGCGAAAGGCGTTAGAATGTGAGTAGAAGCTCATCTGTTATCTCACCGCTTGTTTATAAAAAATGAAAGAAAATATGCGCTTGTCAGATAAAATATAAAAATTCCGGCTGCAAATTCTAAAAATCTCCTCGTGTTATCAAGATAGCCCTCCTCGATTTCTTAGAATTTTCGCTCGAAATTTTTATATTTTCTCAAGACATGAGATAACAGCTGAACTTCTTGATATGAAAAGCCACGGAAAACTTATCGTCGAATGTGATCACGTGACCTTCCGGTATCCGGGAGCTCCTTTGAGTGCGCTCGAAAATGTCACGTTTCAGGTTCGGGGAGGGGAATACACCGGACTCATCGGAGGGAATGGCAGTGGGAAGACGACACTCCTCCGGGTGCTTCTCGGATTGCTCACTCCGGAACAGGGCGAAGTGAGATTATTCGAGACGCCGCTCCGCAAGTTCCGTGACTGGCACAAGGTGGGATATGTTCCGCAACATGTGTTTCGCGAAGAGGATGTTTTTCCCGCGACGGTGCGTGAAGTGGTCGGGAGTGGGACGAAAGCGTTTTCTAGTCCATGGGGATTTTGGATGAAGCATGGGATGGATCTCCGGACTTTGGATGAAGCACTCCGCTTGGCGGAGATCAGCCACCTCGCAGATAGAAAAATCGGCGAGCTCTCCGGCGGGGAACGGCAGCGCGTCTTCATCGCGCGCGCGCTTCTCACCAAACCGGAACTTCTCATTCTCGATGAGCCGTTGACCGGCGTGGATAGCGGGACGCAGGGGAAATTCTATCAGCTCCTCAAGCGACTCGATGAGGAGCAGGGCATCGCTATCATTCTCGTCTCACATGACCTCGAGGCGGTGACGCAGGAAGTAGAGAATCTGCTCTGCTTGCACCGGACGCTCGTTTGCGCGGGATCGCCGAAGAAGATTGATGTCGGCAATCTTCTCGATGCCTATGCGAAGAAAGGATTGGTTCTTCATGATCATGTCCATTGATATGTAATTTCTCCGGTATGTTTGATTTCCTCCAATATGATTTCCTCCTCCGGTCGCTTCTCGCGGGGGTATTCATCGGTATCACCGCGCCGGCGATCGGACTCTTCGTCGTGCTGAAGAAGCAGTCGTTTCTCGCGGATGCGCTTTCGCATGTTTCTCTCCTCGGCTTGGCACTCGCATCACTCCTCTCGATCCCGCTCACACTCGGGGCGGTCACGGTATCGGTCGCGGCAGCAGTTGGTATGGAGGAGCTCCGTCGGACTGGGCGACTCTTCCGTGACTCATCGCTCGTGATATTTTTCTCGGGATCGCTCGCGCTCGCTATCGTCATCATGAGTCTCTCTGGCGGATTGTCGGGCAATATCCTCTCGTATCTTTTCGGGAGTATCGCGACGGTGACGGATGTGGATGTCTGGGTCACAGGTGGCGTCACGCTCTTCGCGCTTTGCTTTCTCTTTTTCTTCGGGCGACCGCTCTTCCTCTTGGTTTTGAGCGAGGACTTGGCGAAAGTATCCGGAGTTCATATCAGGAGACTCAATATCGCCTTCGCAGTCATGACGGCTATGATCGTCACGGTATCGCTCCAGACGGTCGGCGCACTCCTCGTCGGCTCTCTCATGACGGTTCCGGTTTTCGCAGCGCTTCAATGGAATTTCGGATTCCGGCGGACGCTCGCGCTCTCAGTCGTTATCTCACTTCTCTCTGTGCTCGTCGGATTTTTCCTCTCGTATTCATTTCGGCTTCCATCCGGCGGTGCCATCGTCCTCCTCACCGTCATACTCTTCCTCGTCTCCTACTTCGCCAATCGGAAGAAATGATGATAAGCAGTGAACAGGCAACAATCAATAGAAAACAAAAAATCTCTCTGTTTCAGGGAGATTTTTTGTAAATACGTAATACGAGATACAAAATACTATTTCCCCATCTTGTGAGGGTTATGGTTCGGGCATTCTTTCTTTGAACACCGTTCTGGTATTGTTTTCGGTCACAGATAATATCCTCGCCGTCGCTCAGATATTTCTGCGACCCCGACTCGCGATTTCGTCTGCTGACGAAATATCGCTCCGTCTCACGAAAACAAATAGTACGCGCAAAGCAGTTTGCGCGTACCCTGGTTCATTTCTTCAGTTT
>JAUPWD010000089.1 GCA_030916685.1 Patescibacteria group bacterium | reverse complement strand
TATTTTTTCTAAGCTATTCAGAGCCACTTTTTCCACGAATGAAAAAAGATTGCCGTGAAGCATCAGAAACATACTACCAAGCTATTTTAAAGGTGTCAACCCCACAATATTAATCCTTCAAAATATGGGTCAAGAGCTTGGCGAGGGAGATGGTCGCCACGCCGATGACCGTATCTGCCCCTCCATAATAGATGACGAGCTTGCTTCCGATGATGACGGATCCACATGGGAAAACAACATTTGGGACGATTCCCTCGAGCTCATAGGGCATTTCCGGGGTGAAGAGCGGTGCATCGGTTCGTCCGATGACCTTCTCCGGATCTTTCAGGTCAAGGAGTGCCGCACCCACACGATAGCGATGATCCTCCGAAGAGACACCATGGTAGAGGAGGAGCCAGCCTTTCTTCGTCTTGAGCGGAGTCGAGGAGATACCAATCTTCAGATCATCCCACATGCCGGGACGCGGCCGCATGATCGGATTGCGCGGAAGGAAATTCTTCCCATCGAGCGCGACCAAGTGCTCCACATAACAAAGATCGATATTCGGCTGGAAACGATGGAGAAACACATAATGCCCATTAATCTTTTCCGGAAAGATCGCGGCATCCTTATCATCCGTCCCCGGTGAAGAGATGAGCACGGGAGTCGTCCACTCGTCGAATCGTCGTTCCTTGAAAGCATTCACCGATATGGTCGTCATTGCCACACGAGGAGGATTCACCGCATCGAAAGCGGTATAACACATGTAGTACGTATTATCGATTCGCGTGATGCGTGCATCTTCACATCCGGAATTTCCTGGATTCAGTTTCTGTTCGAAAATTTCCCGTGGCACATAAATCGGTTCCGGGAGTCGCTCTTCGATGGTCGCGATATCCGAGAGCACGGCATACCCCATCACGGACGTATCCTCATGACCCATGGCTCGATACACGAGATGAATCTTGCCATCCTCGAGAAAGGCTGCCGGATTGAAAACTGCCTTATCCTCCCAGGCATGCTCCGCTACCGGCGTGAGAATCGGATTCTCCTTCGCACGATCGAAGACGATCTCCCCTTCCGGCTGGAGCATATCCTCAAGCAATCGCGCGAGTGGAGTGGTCGCACGACAAACCGTCGTATCGGCCGCGCCATAATAAATATGCAGATCATCCCCCTCGATATAAGCTCCTGATGGAAACGTGATGTTATCCACCATGCCATAGAGTTCATAATTCTCCTGCGGCATGATGAGCGGTGTCGCGGTCCGTCCGAGAATTTTCTTCGGATCTTTCTTGTCGAGGAGTACTGCTTCGATACCGAATACCTGTTGTGCAGTTCCGTAATGATAGATATGGGAGTAAATGAGGAGCCAGCCTTTCGATGTTTCGAGCGGTGGCGCGCCAATTTCTACATGATCCCCTGATCGCTTCGAGAGATCGATAGCGTGATCGGAGAGCCCATCATACCAATTTCGCCAATATTCCTCCGACCACATATCACTTTCCTTCTCGAAAAATGCCAATGCGATGGTCGCCGGCGGACGATCCGTATTCACTGAAAGAAGCGCGGCGAATTTCCCTCCTATTTTCTTCGGGAAAAGCGTCATCGCTTTGGAATTGAAATGCGTCACATGATGCTTGGCATCAATCTTCTTCAGATCCGTAGTAGTCGCGAGTCCACCGTGATTCCATCCGGACCGAAGGGAAATGTCGAGAGTGCGGTATAAAAAATATAATAGGTATCCCCGATCTTCGTCACGCGGGGATCCTCGCATCCATAGCGCTCCCAACTCTCTTCCGGAACGATAAATGGGGCGGTCTTCGCTAATGAAACACCATCCTTACTCTCGGCTTTCCCCACGACGGAAAGCATGATCTCCACACCTTCATAGAACTGTGGTTCGGAAAGAGCACGATAGACCATGGTCACAGCCTTCCCGGTGCCGGTCTTTACCGGGCAACCATTGAACGTCGCTGCCGCTTCGAAAGCATTCTCCCAATTCGGACGGAGGAGTGGATTATGAGGAGATCGGATGACATCGAGCATAGAAAAAGAAATAAATATTACTTACCAATGGTTACGGCCTTCAATTGTACCAGCTGATGCGTCATGAGGCGATTCAGGAAATCATCGATCGGCGCCGCGGCGACTGCGACCGTGTGATCCGATGCGCCGTAATACACGAGCAAAGTATCGTCCTTGATGACCGCGCCGCAGACATATACCACACCGCGCTTCAATCCATTGTTCTCATAGCTCATTTCCGGCTCAAGGATCGGCTGATCCGATCGGCGCATAATCTTCTCCGGATGTTTGAGGTCAAGGAGCATCACGCCCACCTTGTAGCGACCCGGATCACGGTGATCCATCGCATGATAGAACACGAGCCACCCCTTCTTCGTCCGAAGCGGCGGAGCACCCACTCCACGAACGATATTGTCCCACTGATTCCGGCGATCCGTCTGTGCATATCCGCCACCACCATGAGATTTCAAGCTCTCGATATACTTTCCATCACCGAGGTCATCGAGACTGTCGACGTATTCAATCTTAATATCCGGACTGATACCATGGAGCACCGCAAATTTCCCATGAATTTTCTCCGGAAAGATCACCCAGTTCTTCTGAATTTCTCCCGGCTTCGAAATGAGTTTCGGCGGCGTCCAATGCCAATGCTTCGCGAGGAAATCCTCCTTCGCGATGGACGACAATGCTACTCCCGGCGGATTTACCCCGTCGAAAGCAACGTAAATGAGATAGATGGTCTCGCCGATCTGTACGATGCGCGGATCCTCGCAACCGCCATATCCACCACCGGATACATACGGGTACGGATGCTTGCTCGCCATCTTGTGACGCGTATCGAAACTCCGCGACGGAATGAAGACCGGTCCCGGTTCGCGATGATGAATGCAAATTCCATCGAAGCTCGCTGCATATCCGAGCACCGAAAGTCCGTCGTGTCCCTGTGCCCGATAGAGGAGGTGCACCACACCGTCGATATGAAGCGCTGCCGGATTGAAAGTCGCGAGCGACTCCCACTGATTCTCCGTGCGTGGAGCGAGGATCGGATTGCTTACATGACGAACAAGCGTCAATTTATTTTCAATCGGCTCTTTCTTTGGTTTTTTCGCGACTTTCTTCACCGGCGCCTTTTTCAAAAACTTCGGCTTTGTCTTGGCGACATAGCGGAGTGGCTCGGCGAAAATCCGATACTCCCCTTCCTGAAAATATCCGAGAAAGCCATCCTTGGTCGAAACGATACCGACGAGACGGATGTCTGCGGTCTTCCAGTGTTCCGGCTGCTCCCAGAGTGCATGACTCGACCGCCAGAGGAGTTTGGCCGGAGCCGTCTGATCAAAGAGTGCCGCGCCCACACACAATCTCCCACGGATATTCTTCGCGAGATAAAACAAAGCAATTCCTTCCGTCGTCAAAAAAGCCCGCCCCATCTGAAGCGATCCGTAATCAAAGCTTGATTTCCGTGGTTCCAGAACCGATTGTGAAAACACGGAAAAATGCTCCCGATCCGATGTCAGCGCCATCTTGATCGATCGGCCATTCGCAGAATAATACAGTATGGAATGATCCTCGAAAGAATACTCCGGTACGAGCGCACCGAAACTATGGATGCCTTCGATGAGACCCGTTTTCTTCCAGGAGAGAGCGTCATTCGACTTCGCTCCATAGAGATATACTTTGCCGCCGCGCTTCTTCGTATAGGTGAGGAAATATCCATCACTTCCAGGAAGTCCGGTGATCGACATATCGAGAACGTCCGATATATCTTCACGAATGCCGAATGCCTTGGTCACGACGAAACGACCTGGATTCATCTTGAAATGAAGTCCCGATCGGCTCTCGATGACCGAGAGACTCTTCTTCTCCGTTTCGAATGGCGCCGTAAACAGGGCAATGGTTTTCCCCTCCGAAAAAACCTCATACCCCCTTGGAAATGATTTTTGAACAGTCATATTCTTTTTTTGTCTTCGCTCCACCCTCAGTATACTCTTCTTTCTTTTTTTAGGAAAAATACTCCAATAAAAATCAGAGTGTTTTTTGTTTAGGAGCGGTCGTTCCGCTGCCTCAGCGGTGCGTCCGCTGTTTTAATTTTCTTCTTAAAACTTTCTTCATACTTTTCTTTGTCCGCAAAGAAAAGTAAACCAAAGAAACTCTCTCCTGCGAACGAATCGAGAAATTCCGCCTCACCTTATGGAAGCTTCTCAGTGGCGTTTCACTTCCTCCTGTGAGAATCTCCTGTATCCATAGTGAGTCTGGAATTTCTAGCGATTCTTTTCGCGCGGAGACCCAAAGACCAAGTCAGAAGATAGGGGCGGCGCTTTCCTTCTCATTTATTTTGCTTCGTTTAGCAGACGGCGGTAACGTTTCTCTTGAGCGAGTCGGTAACAGTCGAGCGTGACGGATGGTTTCGACAGGACAGCTCCCTGATCGACAGAGCGAGTGAGAAATGTTCGATGGCTGCTATCGGATGAAAAAAATCGAGAAGGAAAAATAAAAGAAAAATAAAACAGCGGACGCACCGCTGAGACAGCGGAACGACCGCTATTTTTGAAATAAAAAAACAGCCCCCGGATACTTTCGCGATGTTACGCTAGGTATTTAGGGGCGGTCGTTGGCGGTGATCACTTCGCTGGCGGTGGATTGGGTCCGTACATGATGATTCGGCCAATGGTTTGTTGAGCGAGTGGCTCTTTCACCACCCGCATCTCACATTCCCATCTCGAAGCGAAGAGCAGATTCCATCCGCCGTCCTTTCGGGACAGGTGGTGCGTATCGAGGTTCCAGCCGGTCATGACATAGCTATTGATCATATCGACTAAAAATGCGAATGTGACTTCTTGTTGTGAGGAGCTAGACTTCTCTCCGAGGCAGAGCACGAGATCATTCGACTGGGCGGACTTGAGCACCGCCAGGTTTTTCTCCTGGTAGGATGGGGCTGGTGGTGCGTTAGTCATGACTAACTTGACACCAAAATAGGTGGTGGCTATTCCAATGAGCGTGGCAAGCGCAAGCATAAGAACAGACAGAATAGTCTTTTCTCTCCTTGTCATGAGATAATCTCCTCGAATGCCGGATCAGTCCTTCCGGT
>JAUPWD010000088.1 GCA_030916685.1 Patescibacteria group bacterium | reverse complement strand
TCCGAGCTCTCCGGATCATGGTAGACACGGAAATCTCGCGCGAACCCAAACGCCTTCGGATACTCCGAATGCTTACAGCGCATGAGTGATCCCGGCGAGACGACGGATTGTCCCTCCGGTGTCTTGGGTAATGCGCGTGGTTGGTGTTGTGGCGGGTGCGGCATGGTAATGAACCTCCGGTTGGTTGGAAAAATTCCTTATGCAAGATACCGCTTCGGGTATAAGAAGTCAATGGAAAAGAAAAAAGGGACCTCGAGAGGTTGCCCTTTTGGACGGCCGTTGCCGTTTGTGCAAGCCCGCAGGCTTGGTATTAGATTAAATTGATGTTTTCTCGTCCTTGGTTTAGTGTCCCCTCCCTGCCCAATCGGTCATTTGGCATTGATCCTTGCAATGTCCGGTGCAACGCTTGTCGCTTGCGTTGTAATGTTGTTCTCTGGCGAGAGGAAGGCTAATCCGACGTGGATTTCCCGGCAGATCTGAGCCAGGCCTCCAACCAAGGAAGACATAGCAGATTATTGAAGGTGCGTGATGCGGTTGTTCTGCATGTTTTTTCCTCGCCATCATCGACTCTCCTTTAGTGATTGGCGCGAGGTGTCAGGCCACTGAAAGCGGCATCTATATCGACGGGAGGGATGAATGGCTCTTCACCTATACCGACGCAGTGATCCTCTTTGCTGCCGTGGAGCTGTTCCATGTGCAGAGTGAGGCATTCCTTTCGGTGTGGGCATCCGCCCTTAACCATGGGCGCCAGCTGGGGATTGCATACTGGTTGGTAATACAGCCGCGCTGCATCACGCAATGGAGTAGGATCCCCATTGTTGTGAAGGCAGGGAACGGATGCGTCAGGAGATACTTTGGTTCCCGCAGGAACACCACGATCTTGTTTTCCAGTGAGGTCTACCATGTCTTTACTCCTCTTCTATGATATGGTCGGTTGTGAAGAAAACTATCAATCTTATTCGATTTCCACGAGTGTAGCGAAAATTGGAATCGAAAGCAAGCTTTCGCTTCCGAATGAGTGACGGTAACACAGCGTTAATATCATTTATTTTTCTGGAATATGGTCTATTCCGCACTTGCTCCAGGGATGACAGCGGATCACTCGTTTAAATGATATCCAAAATCCCTTGATGATACCGAAACGATTGATGGCCTGATAGGAGTACTCGCTGCAGCTTGGATAGAATCGGCACCATCGCTCACCAAGAATCTTCCCGAGCAGTCCGTGATCGGTCGAGAGGGTTTTCTGGTAGAGGCGGATGAGAAGGAGGAGGGAATGCTTAAACATAATTTCTAATTTTAAATTCTGAATTTTGAATCAATTTTTAATTTAATAATTCAAGAATTCGAAATTCAATCAAAATTCAAAATTTAGAATTCAAATTTTTTTCAAATGGTTACTTTTAAGGTATACTAGAAGCAATAGAAAACCGCAAACAAAAAGAAACGAACAGCGGACGCACCGCTCCAAAAGCGGAACGACCGGTGTTCGTAAATACAAAAAAAGCTGTTATGAAAATGATTCGGCATAAGTCGATCACGTGGATTGATTTCGAAGATCCTAAGGAAGACGATATCCTCTACCTGCAGGAGAATTTCAATATTCATCCGCTCGCAATCGAAGAATTCGTCACGCCAACCTATCAGGCCAAGGTGGTTCAATACGATCACTGCCTCTTCCTTTCGGTGCACACTCCCCTCTTCGATGTGGAGCATCGTACCACCTATCCCGGCGAACTCGATATCATTCTGACCAAGGATCACCTCATCACCGGGCACAAACAGTCCATCTATCAGTTGGAGCGCCTTTTCGACGAGCTTCGCAAGAGCGAGGGTAAGCGCCGCATACATCTGGAGCAAACGCCGGCGCATCTCCTCTACGCTATTCTCGAGGTACTGCTTAATTCCTGTTTCCCACGGCTCAATCACGTCGCCGAGAAGCTGGAATTCATTGAGAGTCAGGTCTTCGCAGAGAAAGAAAAGGAGATGGTCTATGAAATATCCGTGGCCAAGCGAGATATCCTCAATTTCCGCCGTACGCTCAAGCCACAGCGTTCTATCCTCGAATCTCTCATCGCGCATGATCACCCGTTCGTCTCGGATGATTTGAAGATTTATTTTCAGGATCTCATCGGAACGAATATCCGTATCTGGAACATATTGGAGAGCAACAAGGAAACCATCGAGGCACTCGAGGCGACGAACAATTCGCTCCTCTCAAACAAGCTCGACCTCACCATGAAGGTGCTCACGATTTTCTCTGCGGTGCTCCTCCCGATGTCGGTATATACCAATATGCTCGCGATGAGCGCGTCGATCCCGTTCGGCAATCATCCGAACGCGTTCTGGATCCATACATTCATCATGCTCGTCATCGCCGGTGTCACTATCGTCTTGTTCCGTTGGAAGAAATGGTTTTAAGGGAAAATGATACGAACAGCGGACGCACCGCTCAAAAAGCGGAACGACCGTTATTCGTACCATTTTTCGCAAAGAAAAAAAGCCAGGCCCGGGAGTTTCCGGACTGGCTTTTTTTGTGGGGCCCTGGCAGGCGATCAAAGCGGCTTCGCGTTGGCGATTTGCAGCTCGGTGATAGCCTTGGTGAGGCCGGCGACATCATTCTCGTGGAGGATGTGGAGCATCATCATGAGCTCGCTTTGCAGGGTGATGAGTTTCGCCGTCAATTTCATGGCAACCGAATTTTCTGCCCGTTGGATTTCCTCGCAAAGTTTTTGCATATCGGCCCGAAGCTCGATGATCTGCTTTGCCGCGATTTCCTGTTCCGTCGAGCCCTCCTGATCGGGGCGGAATGTGTCGTTCATGGCGTATTTTCCTTTTTTTGGTTGGGAAAGAATGGCTATTTGTACCATTTTTGAAAACTCCTGTCAACGTGGACGGACTCAGCTTTTCCCGTATAATGAATGGGTTATATGGCTGATACTTCTCACCTCCGGGTTCCCCCGCACAATATCGATGCCGAGCAGTCCGTGCTCGGATCTCTCATGCTCGACAAGGACGCTATCATCAAGGTAGCGGATACTTTGCGTACCGGTGATTTCTACAAACCGGATCACAATGACATCTATGATGCTATCCTCGTCCTCTATGAAAAGAGAGAGCCGATCGATGCACTCTCGCTTTCCAATATTCTCGAAGAGCGAGGTAAACTCGATCGTGTCGGCGGTTCGGCGTATATCACATCACTCGTCAATTCCGTGCCGACCGCGAGCAATGTGACGCATTATGCCAAGCTCGTCCAGAAGAAAGCATTGCTCCGACGTCTGATCTCCACCGCGACCGATATCGCGGAGATGGGCTATGATGAATCAGAAGACGTACATAAAGTCCTGGACGAGGCAGAGCAGAGACTCTTCGCCGTTTCTCAGAAATACATCAAGCAGGATTTCGTTCCTATTCGTTCTATCCTCGAATCCGCTTTCGATCGCATCGATGAACTTCACAAGAATGATGGCGCGATGCGTGGTGTACCGAGTGGATACCCCGACCTCGATCATCTCCTCGCGGGATTTCAGAAATCCGATCTCATCATTCTCGGTGCGCGTCCGTCCGTTGGTAAGACGACTTTCGCGCTCGATATCGCACGTCAGATCGGAACGCTCGCGAAAATTCCGGTCGGTATCTTCTCTCTTGAAATGGGCGCCGATCAATTGATCGATCGTATGATCGCGGCGCAGGCAGGTGTCGATCTGTGGCGCCTCCGCACTGGCAAGCTCTCAAGCGAGGGTGAACACAATGATTTCCAACGCATCGGAGAAGCGATTGGTGTGCTTTCTGAGGCCCCGATATTCATCGATGACTCCGGATCGCTCAATATCATGGAAATGCGAACGATGGCGAGGCGTCTGCAGGCCGAGCACAATCTCGGTATGATCATCATCGACTATCTCCAGCTCATGGAAGGACGGGCGCGGAGCAGCGAGAACCGTACGCAGGAAATTTCGGAGATTTCCCGTGGATTGAAGCAGCTCGCGCGCGAACTCAATATTCCGATTATCGCACTCTCCCAGCTCTCTCGCGGATTGGAATCTCGTCCTGATCAGCGACCGAAACTTTCCGATCTCCGTGAATCCGGTTCTATCGAACAGGACGCTGACGTCGTGATGTTCCTCTATCGAGAAGACCGCGTGAAACCGGATACTCCGAACAAGGGTATCGTCGATGTCATCGTCGCGAAACATCGTAATGGTCCCGTCGGTCAGGTCTCGCTCTATTTCCAAGAAAACTCCACGACCTTCAAGAGCCTCGAACGTGCGAAAGTCGACTACGACCAAAACAATTAACAGATAACAAAAAACAATTAACAATAAGCAGATAACATATAACAATCAACAATTAACAGGAAGCAGAAATTAAGAGGAGGATTTTTATTTTTGTTGACTGTTTATTGGTCGGTGCTGTCTGTTATTTGTTGACTGTTGATTATTCCCTGTTCACTGACGTATGCGTTATCCCAAACCATTCCAGGATCTCATCGCTCACTTTTCCGCGCTTCCGTCTATCGGGCCGAAGATGGCAGAGCGATTGACCCTCTATCTCTTCAAACGGGATGAGGCAGAAATTCAGGCATTCGCCGAGGCACTCGAATCCCTTCACTCACTTCGATTCTGTTCACGTTGTTTTCATATTGCCGAAGATGAACTCTGCTCTATCTGTGCCGATGAGAAACGAAATCATACAATTGTCTGTGTCGTCGAGGAGCCGCTCGATGTGATCGCTATTGAACGTACGGGCAATTATGATGGCGCATACCATGTGCTTGGTGGCCTCGTCGAATCAGATGGCACGGACAAGCGCCTGACCATTCCTGAGCTCCTCCGTCGTGTGGAAACTGAAGGAGTGATCGAAGTTATCCTCGCGATGAATCCGACGACTGAGGGCGATTCCACAGCTTATTATCTCAAAACCAAGCTTCTCTCAACCGGCCTGAAGATAAGCCGTATTGCGCGTGGTTTGGCTACCGGTGGCGACATCGAATACGCCGATGAGGTGACCTTGACGGCATCACTTGCCAATAGGTCACAAATGTGATATAATACAAATAGAGTGCCAAGTGGATTGAGAGGAGGAGTTCTCTCAGTTTTTGTGAAAAAAAGAGGAGGAGACGAATATGACTGGTTGCAGGGGGAGGGAGCTGGTTAACAAGAATTGGAAACCGGCGACCCAAGAAGAAATTGATCGCGTTAACGCCATCAGGGCGGAGAAAAGTCGTTCAATCGTCATCGTGCGCGGGACATGGCAATCCCGAGTGCGGTACATGTTTTTTCGAATTCCCATCGCGCTTCTGCGGTGCTGGCGGAACTCCGCCAACAGGAAAACGAATATTTTTTGATCGGAGGGAGATCGCGATGCTTGAAGACGCCATGGCCGATAATTTGGCCGGCATTTCTCCTGTATCGATGGGCGCTCAGGAGACG
>JAUPWD010000087.1 GCA_030916685.1 Patescibacteria group bacterium | reverse complement strand
GGCGTTCTTTAAGGGTGTGGATTTCTTCTTTGAGTTGGGTGTTCAGCTGGGTATTTTGGTGGATTTTCTCAAAGGCGTGGAGTGCAGTGGTATGGTCTCTTCCTCCGAAGACTATCCGATGCTGGAGAATGAGGTCTGCAGCTCGCTTCGCATGAGGTACATGGCCATTTGCCGCGGATGAGAGATTTCTTTTTTGCGTCCTTTTTTCACAAGATCCTCCTTTTCTATTTTGTAGTAGTCGGTGATGACGCGGAAGATATCATCAAGAGTGAGATTTTTTTTCGTCTGAAATATGAGTTGGGAGAGAATTTTTTCGGTAGCAGAGGGAGAAGGAGTGAGTTTATGAAATTCGCAGTAGGCAATAACCCGATTAAGGGCCCCCTCGAGTTCACGGACATTTTGAGTGATATTTTCAGCGATATAGTGGAGGGATTCCCGATCTATCTGAAAGCCTTTTTCAGTCATCTTCGCTTCCAGTATGGCTATACGTGTCTCGTAATTCGGCCGGCTGATGTCGGTTATCATGCCTCCTTGAAAACGGGAACGAAGCCGATCCTCAAGTGTTGCGATGGCATGTGGTGGTCGATCACTCGATATGACGATTTGCTTATTGAGTTGATAGAGGGCATTGAAAATATGAAAAAATTCAGACTGGGTCTTTTCTTTTCCAGAAAGAAATTGGACATCATCGATGATGAGAAGATCTATTTGCTGGTAGTATTCCTTAAACTGATCGATTTTTTGATTTTTAATGGAATCAACGAGTTCGGTGGTGAATCGTTCGGACGTGATGTACTTGATTTTCTTTTCGGGATGGCGAAGGGTAAGCTCATTCCCGATGGATTGGAGGAGGTGAGTCTTCCCGAGGCCGACACCACCATAAATAAAGAGCGGGTTATACACCATACCGGGATTTTGAGAAACGGCGAAGCAAGCCGCTCTCGCGAGCTCATTATTTTCTGAAACGATAAAATTTTCAAAGGTATAACGATGGTTGAGGTTTGATTGATGGATCAACGCCGGTCTTTCGGTGGGAGCATGCATTGATATCCCCTGATGGGAGACAGGATTGTATCCCGGACGGATATCGAAAGAAGGCCTTGATTCGGGGGCTTTGATGGCGTCTATAGATCGATTCTGCACGGGCTGTCCACTCTGGGAGGGGATATTTTCTGTTCGAATGGAGCACTGAATGCCACGAATTTCTTCGGGGTGAATTTTCCGGAGTGCCTTCAGAATATAAATATTATATTTGTTTTCAAGCCATTCCTTGGCGAATCCATTTGGGACGCCGATAGTAACTACTCCCGATTCCATGTCAATGATACTGGTATTTTTAAACCAGGTAATAAAGTTGGCACGGGAAATAGAAAGTTCTATCTCCCCAAGTACGGCTTTCCAGAGCTCTTCGTTGGTCATAAAAAAGAGAGATAATGAAACGCAGGCATTATATCACGAGCGGCCGTGCCTATCGAGGGGGTAGGTGCATATCCGGTGCATAAGTGAACAACACTTCTGATTCGATACCTCCGGCGCTGTATAAAAAGGACGTAGGTCGGGCGTTACGTATCGTTTCCGGGTCACAATCGTTCCGGAAACGATAGTGATAAGCGAGGGTGGTTGACATTTTCTGAAAAAGAGCGTATTCTCGTTCTACTGACCTTTTATTGAATTTTATGGCGACCAAAAGAACCTATCAGCCGAAAAAACTTCGTCGTGCCAGACGACATGGCTTTCTTGAGCGGATGTCGACACCGGGCGGGCGAGAGGTGGTGGCCAAGCGTCGCCGAGAAGGGCGAAAGAAGCTCACCGTATAACTCAGAATTTCTGAAAGTATGATTTCACAGGGATTCCGTCTTCGGAAAAACTGCGACATAGAAAGGGTTTTTCGAAAGGGAAAACCCCTTTTTTGTGCTTCTTTAGGGTGCCGCTATGTGCCTTCTGAGGGATCTCCCCTCGCTGCCTTCGCGGTTTCAAAAAAACAGTTTCCGACAGCTGTTTCACGAAATCGTCTGAAGCGACGAATGAGAGAGTCCTTTCGGGTACATCTCGTCGGTGGAACCGTATCCCTCGGGGAGTACGTGTTTTTCTTCACAAAACAGGCGAAAGACCCTTCTTTTCAGGAAATAAAAGATTGTATGCGAGCCATTTTCGCGAAAATACGGTAAGATAGAAGAATAATGTTTTAAGATATCTATATGGGGGCCCTTTTTCACACACTCGTCTCTCAGCCGATCTATAATTCGCTTATTTTCTTCTATAATGAGCTTCCGGGCGGAGATTTCGGCGTGGCGGTCATCGCGACGACGATACTTCTTCGAACGCTTTTCATTCCCTTGTACAAGAAGCAATTGGAGTCTCAGAAGGAAATGCAGATGTTGCAGCCAAAAATCAAAGAGCTGCAGAAGCAATATAAGGGAGATAAGGCAAAGCTTTCCGAAATGCAGATGAAGCTGTATCAGGAGCACAAGATAAACCCATTGGGAGGGTGTCTCCCGATAATCGTGCAGGTTATCTTCCTTATCGCCATTTACCAGGTTATCATCGGCATTTCCCAGGGCGGATTTGTCGCTAATGGAGATAATTTGTATCGATTCGTGAGCAATCCTGGTGAAATCCAGCACTATTTCTTCGGGATTGCCGATTTGGCCAAACCGAGCTACGTTTTTGCTGTTTTGGCCGCGATTGCTCAGTTCTTTCAGGTGAAGATGATGCTTGATGCTCAAAAATTGATGCAGCCCGAGAAGAAAGAGGAAAATGCCTCGACGGAGCCTGATTTTATGGCTATTATGAATAAACAAATGCTGTTTATCGGTCCGGGGATGACACTTTTTATCGGAATCACCTTCCCTGCCGCGCTTTCCCTTTATTGGCTGGTATCGACAGTATTCACGATTGTTCAGCAGGCATTCATTTTTAAGAAACAGTAATGAGTATGGAAAAGCAACAGATTATTCAAGTAGAGGTTGAGGGATTGTTTCAAAAAATGGGATTTCCAGCGGAAATAAACGTGACTGTTCTCGGTGAGGCAAGCTATTCGATACGAGTGACGGTTGAGGAGGGATCGAAGCTTCTGATCGGTCAGCACGGAGTGGCACTTTCAGCGCTTCAGTATATCATCCGATCTATATTGACGAGAAAGCTTCAAGAGCGAGCG
>JAUPWD010000086.1 GCA_030916685.1 Patescibacteria group bacterium | reverse complement strand
ATTACAACTTCTCTTTCTCCGGATTGAAGACATCCGTACTGTATTTTCTGAAAAAAAATGAAGATAGGGTGGGAGAAGAAAATTTCATCGACGAAGTCTGCCATGAATTCCAAGAAGCGGTCGTCGATGTGCTAGTGGAAAAATCAAAACAAGCGACAGAGGAATTCCTACCCAAGAGCTTCGTCATCGCCGGTGGCGTTTCGGCGAATGTACGATTACGTAATCAATTACGTACCATGATCGAAGAAGAATTCCCCGAAACCACTTTCTCTATGCCCGAAATTTCCCATTCTCTCGACAACGCTGCCATGATCGGCGCGGCCGCCGCCTTCCGCTATGAGCGCATGACCGAAGAGCAGAAGACTGCCCTCAACGAAAACTGGAAAACACTCGAGGCATCTGCCAATCTCACACTCTCAAATCTTTGAACATTGAATTCGTCCTTCGTTTCTGTTATGGTAAAAAAATAATTAAATATATCGGTACTTTTTTCGTTCTTTTACTCTCCGGGAAGGAAGTCACATGACTGAAACATCAGATCCTCCTATCCATCCACATGAAGAAACAAAAGCCTCTCAACCGGAGAACAACATTCGTCAACACGGGCGTTGCACTCAGCCAGGATGTACAGGCAAAGCAACGGGTGTATACACGCTGAACGGGAGAGATGTCTGCGACGCATGCTATTTCAAAGCACTCCCACGCGGACCATTTTTCTGTTGAAACACCAAACCTCTCCCAAACGTAAACCGCATGGTATCGCCCAGCGGTTTCTTTTTTTCCTTGAATCCGAGGCTTTTTTCTGTTATCGTAAGAAATATGAACAACCAAGAAATCCCGAAAACCTATACTGCCAAAGATTGGGAGGAGAAACTCTACACCCAGTGGGAAAAGGCAAATCTCTTCACTCCGGATCAAAGTTCGAGCGAAGAAAACTACTGCAATGTGCTTCCCCCACCAAATGCCAATGGCGAGCTTCACCTCGGCCATGCTTCGGGGTATACCGTCATGGATATTTTCGGCCGCTTCGAACGCATGAAAGGAAAGAAAGTACTTCTCCTTCCGGGCAAAGATCATGCTGGTATCCAGACGCAGGTCGTCTTCGAAAAGAAATTGAAAGCAGAAAAAAATATCGACCGCTATTCTCTCGGTCGGGAGAAATTCTTCGAAGAGAGCTACGCATTCTGCATGGACCGCGCAAATTATATGCGCTCCCAAGAAAAAAGAATTGGCCTCTCCGCGGACTGGTCACGAGAGAAATTCACACTCGATCCGGAAGTTTCTAGACGAGCCACGGAAACCTTCATGAAGATGTATGAGGATGGCATGATCTATCGCGGAGAGCGCATCACGAATTGGTGCCCACGCTGTGCTACCGCCCTCTCGGATATCGAAGTCATCCACAAAGAAATTCCCGGGAAACTTTTCTATATCAAATATCCCATCAAGGACTCTGATGATTTCATCACGGTCGCTACGACCCGACCCGAAACCATGCTCGGCGATACGGCCGTCGCAGTGCATCCAGATGACAGCCGTTATCAGAATCTCATCGGGAAAATTATTCTCCTCCCGCTCACCGATCGTGAAATCCCAATCATCGGCGATGACCGCATCGATCCCGCTTTCGGTACGGGCGCAGTCAAGATTACTCCCGCTCATGATCCACTCGACTGGGAAATCGGACAAACACACAAACTCGAAGCGATTCAGGTAATCGATAAGAATGCACACATACAAGATTCTTTCGGAGCCTACGCGAAGCTCTCCACCAAAGACGCGCGTGAAAAAATTCTCGCCGACCTCACGGAGCAAGGCCTCCTTGAAAAAGAAGTTGATCATACGATCAACCTCTCCCAATGCGAACGTTGCAAAACCACCATCGAACCGCTCATCTCCAAACAATGGTTCGTCAATGTCGACGCACCGAACTATTCCATCAAGAAAAAAACAATCGAGGCGTTGAAGTCAGATGCTATCGTTTTCCATCCCGAAAACATGCAGGATCAAATGATCAGCTGGATTGAAAACCTCCATGACTGGTGTATCTCCCGACAGATCTGGTGGGGACATCGTATTCCAGTATGGTATCGGGAGGAAGAAATCCACTGCGGAATGCAGGCTCCAGAAGGAAAAGGCTGGGCGCAGGACCCTGACACACTCGACACCTGGTTTTCCTCCGGACAGTGGCCGTATACGACACTCGGATTCCCCGATGGAGATGATGCCAAACAATTCTACCCGACTGATACGATGATCATGGGTCGTGATCTCCTCTTCTTCTGGGCGTCTCGCATGGTCATGTTCGGACTCTATCGTACGGGAGCCGTGCCATTCAAACACCTGTATTTCACCGGTCTCGTTCGCGACAAGGACGGACAGAAAATGTCCAAATCCAAAGGAAATGGAATTGATGTTCTCGAGATGATCGAGAAGTTCGGCGCAGATGCTGTACGCCTCAGCCTCACCCTCGGCACCACACCCGGACTCGACTTCCGTCTCTACGAAGAAAAAATCGAGACCTACCGAAATTTCGCGAACAAGCTCTGGAACATAGGCCGTTACACGGCAAGCGCCAATAACCAAAATCCAATTTCCAATACAGAGAAAAGCGACGCGGATCACTGGATTCTCTCGAGGCTCGAACAAACCATCGAAGAAGTGACGCGACTCCTCGAGAACTATCAGCTCTCGCTCGCGGGAGAAAAGCTTCGCGATTTCACCTGGAACGAATTCGCCGACTGGTATGTCGAAATCCACAAAGTAGAGAAAAATGATGCCTTGCTAAATCATGTTTTCAAAACACTCCTCACTCTGTGGCATCCCTTCATCCCCTTTGTCACCGAAGCGATTTGGGAAACCTTCGGCTACGCCAAAGAGAATTTACTTATGATCGAGAAATGGCCAACCCCAAAAAATGAAACTATTTATTCTTCCTTCATGGAAGTCATCGGACTCATTCAGGAAATCCGCGCGATCAAATCTCTCTACCGCATCGACCCGGTGACGAAGCTCGGCCTCACTATTCAAAACAACTCCCAAGAAGCTATCAAGAAAAATGAAGCTGTCTTCAAGCGGCTCGCGCGCATCGAAGAAATCCATTACACAGAAGAGCTTCCATCACATACGGCACTTGCCCAGTCCGATTCACTCCAGGCTCACATCGAGCTTGATGGCATCGTCGATTTCGATGCCGAAAAGAAGCGTCTCGAAAAAGAAATCACCGACAAGGAGAAATACATTGCATCCCTTGAAGCAAAACTTGGCAATCAGAATTTCATCGAGCGAGCCAAACCAGAAATCATCGACGCCGAAAAGAAAAAACTTGAAGCGGCTAAATCTCAAATCACCGAGTCCAAATCCCACCTCGCCTCCCTGAATTCCTAAAAACTCTAAGTTCTCTTCCCTATGCGTCTCTTCTCGCTCGGCGTACTCGCAGCCATCACCGCACTCCTTTCCGAGCTGATGATTTTCTCATTCTT
>JAUPWD010000085.1 GCA_030916685.1 Patescibacteria group bacterium | reverse complement strand
GGTTCACCCCGTGAAATCCGGATTTACCGGTCTGCCCTTGGGCAGAATTTCACAGGGTAAACCACTGTTTTTTCTTTGAGAAAAAGCCTTTCTACCCTATCCTATATATATCATATCTTCTATTTTTTGATTCTAAATTCTAGATTCTTTATTCTTCTGCAAATATGCGTATCCTCGGTATCGATCCCGGAACGGCGACGGGGGGTTGGGCGGTCATCGATTTGACCGCCGGCAAGCTCTCTATCGTCGACTTCGGACACATCAGCACCTCACCAAAAACGCCCATGACCGAGCGTTTATTGGAAATTTCCAAGGATTTGGAAGAAATCATCACGAAATACGAACCCGAGGAAGCGGGTGTCGAAGAGCTTTTCTTCGCCAAAAACGTGAAAACAGCCATGACCGTCAGTCAGGCTAGAGGGGTTATACTCTTGACTCTTGAGAGATTTTGTGTCAATATATTCGAGTACAAACCAAATGAAATCAAACTCTCTCTCACGGGATACGGCCGAGCTGACAAGTCCCAAATGCAAGAAATGGTAAAAGCGATACTCAAACTCAAATCCATACCGAAACCTGACGATGCCGCCGATGCCTGTGCCATCGCCATCTGCCATGCGAATAGCCGGAAATACAGGCTGCTGGGGAAATAAAGCGATAAATACCAATATTTCTTACAAAGAGTTTAAATAATTTCCAGCCCAAGGCTGGTCCGCCTTGGGCGGAGAATTTTGTAATTTTTCGTTTATGCCCATTCATCCACTCATCGCTTTTTTCGTTGAATCCGGCGTGCCGATACAGACGGTCGCTCTTTTGCTCTTTCTCCCAATCATAGCAACTCTCGTCGCCATCTTCCGTCAGGTGATCGGGATCAAGGCCTTCGGTATCTACACGCCGTCGATCATCACCTTCGCCCTCCTCGCCTTCGATCCGAACGGGGTGAAGTATGGTATCGCCATTTTCATCGCAGTCATCGTGGTCGGCATGCTTTCAAGATCCTTTCTCAAGCGCTTCCGACTCCTGTATCTCCCTCGCGTGGCTATCACCCTCTCCATCGTTTCGCTTTCGATTCTCGGCATCCTCGTCTTAGGCGGGATACAGAACCGAACCGGACTCGCTTCCGTTTCTATCTTCCCACTCCTCATCATGATCACCCTCGCGGAAAAGTTCGTCGCGACCCAGATCGAGAAAGGAACCAAAGTTGCGCTGATACTCGCTATGGAAACACTCATTATCTCAATCGTCGGGTACACCTTGCTCCGATGGGATGCGCTGCTCCATATCATCCTCGCATTCCCGTGGCTCGTACTCTTGACCTTCATCATCAATATCCTCCTCGGAAGGTGGACCAGGCTTCGTCTCACTGAGTATTTCCGCTTCCATAAAATTATCAAACATCTCTAAAAGGCCTTTTTTTAGATTCGCTATTCATCGTTCGCTGTTGATTGATTTTTATGTTTGAATTCTTCACCAAAAGCCACAAGCTTCTCGGAATGAACGCGCGCAACCTTGGTTACGTGCGGTCTTTCAACAAGAAACGAGGCATGCGGATCGCCGATCATAAACTTCTCTGTAAGCGAATCCTCAGCAAGAACGGTCTGGCCGTTTCCGCACTCATCGGAAAGATCCATTCCATCGAAGAGCTTGAGAGTTTCGATTGGAATATCCTCCCGAACAGCTTCGCCCTCAAACCGAATCGCGGATTTGGCGGTGAAGGAATTCTCGTTGTCTATGGGAGGAAGAAAAACCGTCCCGATGCCTGGGTAAAGGCCGACGGATCCATGGTCACCATCGAAGATATTAAAACGCATATCCGAAACATTCTCGATGGGTCTTTTTCGCTTTCCAATACTCCTGATGCGGCATTTTTCGAAGAACGCCTCAAACTCCTGAAGCTCTTCAAGCCCTACGCGTTCAAAGGTATCCCTGATATCCGCGTGATTGTTTTCAACAAAGTTCCCGTCATGGCGATGCTTCGCCTGCCGACACGAGATTCTGATGGGAAAGCGAATCTCCAACAAGGCGCCATCGGTCTCGGTATCGATATGGCGACCGGTACGACGACGACAGCCATCCAAGGGAAAGGACACATTATCGAATACACTCCCGATACGGGACTTCCCCTTTCCGGAATCAAGATCCCGTACTGGAAACAGATTCTCACGATGTCGGTCAAAGCGCAGGAAGTCTCCGGCCTCGGATTTCTCGGTGCCGATATTGCCATCGATCGCGATCATGGTCCGGTCATCCTCGAGCTCAATGCAAGGCCTGGTCTCTCAATCCAACTCGCAAATCTCGCTGGGCTCAAGGAGCGCCTCGATCGCGTCAAGGGACTCAAGATAAAGACCGTCGAAAAAGGAGTGCGCATGGGCATGGATCTCTTCGGCGGAGAGATCGAAGAAGAGCTCGAGGAAATCTCCGGGCGTCGCGTCATCGGCTGCGTCGAAAAAGTAAAACTCATCGGCAAAGACGGCAAGGAAATCGAGGTCGAAGCGAAAATCGATACCGGCGCCGATTCCAGCTCGATTGATTTCGAACTCGCCAAACAGCTCGGATTCGGAAAAACCGACGACGACTACCAAGGCATCATTCGGGATTGGAGCGAACTCGCCCATCTTGAGAAAGAGGAGCGCTGTAAAATGTTCGAAAATATTCCCGATGTGGTAGGAACAGCCTCTATCACCTCCTCTCATGGCACTACGTATCGGATCAAGATTCCGATTGATATTGTCATGGATACCCTCCAATTCTCCTCGCATCCAACCCTCATCGATCGATCAAAACTTGAATATCAGGTTATCATCGGACGAAAAAATCTTCGCAAATTCCTTGTCGATGTAAGCAAATAAATTTTCTCTCATGAAAAATACCGAATATCTCATGACCATCAAGCACGGCGGATTTCGCTCTTTGATTAAAAGAGCCATAGAGCTTGGCATGGACGTCGAACTCATCTCTCCGGAAAATAATATAACCTGCTTTTCTTATGAGCGAGAAAAGGTTTATATTAAGGGGAAAAACGCCCCAGCCTATAGGCGGATGGGAGATATGACCCGGAAAAAAATAATCACCAAGCTCGTACTGGAAAATCTCGGCATACGGACTCCTCGCGGAATCGAAGCCATCGCCATCAAAGATGCGCAGAAAAAAATTAAAGATTCCTCCCTTGAATACCCCCTCCTGCTCAAGCCAAGCGCGGGAACGAGAGGGCTTGGTGTTACTTGGGGAATAAAGAATTCCCCTGATCTTAAAAGAGCCATCGCCCTTTTTGAAAAAGCCGCCAAAGAAAATCCTTTTCTCATCACAAAGGCAAACACCTTCCTCGTGGAAGAGATGTTTCAGGGAGATGAATATCGAGTACTTGTGCTCGATGGAAAGGTAGTCTCATGCGTACATAAAATACCAGCGACCATCATTGGCGACGGGAAATCATCGATCAAAAAACTTATCGATACCTTCAATGCGACTCGGGATGAAGGCTTTTTTATCCACATCGACAAAACCGTAAAGAATACACTCAAAAAAAATGCACTCCACCTGGAGTCTGTCCTTCCAAAGAACACCTCTCTCCGCCTCCGGAACAACCTCAATATGTCGGATGGAGGTCGATCTATCGATGTGACAAAAACCCTCCACCCGAAACTCAAGGACATCTGCGTTCGTGCTGTAGAGGGAATCGGGCTCACCTATGGTGGCGTTGATCTCATGGCGAAGGACATCACCAATCCAAAAACAAGATATGTCATCCTGGAAATAAACTCCAACCCTTACTACAACATGAATGAGAAGCCTCTCGTTGAAGGCGCTGGTGCCGATATTTCATGGCTTTTTCTGAAAAAAATGTTTCCTCGTCTCAAGAAATCTCTGAAAACCATTGAAAAATAGGCCGACTTGATATAGTATTGGACTAAAAGAAGCAACCCTTTTTCTTTTAAACAAGCCAATTATGCCAATTATTCACTTTTTACGACCAAAAAAGTCCTCTCTCGAGCCAATTTTGGACGAAAAACCACGGAAAAGGGGTTCAAAAGTACGTCGATTTTTCAAATTTTGCTTTAAACTCAGTATTTTTCTTGTTGTCATCGGAGCCATTGCGGCTGCGGGCGTTTTCGCCTATGTCGCCAAGGATCTCCCAAGCCCAGGGAAGGTAAACAAGCGATTTATCGCCGAATCGACGAAAATATATGACCGAACGGGCGAGCACCTCCTCTATGAGGTTCATGGGGAAGAAAAGCGCACTCTCATCCCCTTTTCCGAGATGCCAGAGAATCTCCGCGCCGCCACTCTCACCCTCGAAGATCAGGATTTTTATTCACACCACGGCATCAAGCTCACGTCTATCATCCGCGCTGTCCTCAAGGACGTCCTCCACCAGGGTGCGGCTCAGGGTGGATCGACGATTAC
>JAUPWD010000084.1 GCA_030916685.1 Patescibacteria group bacterium | reverse complement strand
AGAATCTCCTCCGCCCGGTAGGTCAGGGGAGAGAGTGCTTTATTTGGTCGTTCGCCGCGTCGTTTTTCCCTCATAGAATATAGATAGTATACTACATTTTCCGAGGGTCTGTCTAAGGAATTAAGCCTCTTTTTTGACGAGAGAGAGCTCTTTCCCGTATACTGGTGGCAGAGGTGGTAATGAGGGGCGATCTCGTCTGTTCTGTACTGTTCTGTAATGATGTAATGATTCTCTATGTCACTCGAAATATTTGACGCGCTGTTTGGATCGAAAATTCGCGCACGACTCATTCGTTTTTTTACGCTCAATCCCGATGGCGAATTTGCGTCAGCGGATATTGCGCTTCGCACATTGCTCGACCGACCAGGCGTGACGGCGGAGCTTTCGCGGTTGGAGCGTTTGAAGTTCGTCGTCTGTCATTTGCGTCGCGGAAAGAAACTCTATTCTGCGAATAAGGATTTCCCATTTTTTGGCGAATTGCATAACTTGGTCGCGAAGTTGAATGTGAATGCACAGTCGCAAGTGTTCAGGCGTCTGAAATTGATCGGGGAGGTGAAGATGATCCTCGTTTCCGGAGTATTTCTCAATTACCCGAAGGCAAAGGCGGATCTCATTCTCGTGGTGAATCATCTCAATCGGACGAAGCTCAAACAGGCACTCGCTCATCTTGAGGCGGAAGTCGGCAAGGATGTTCGATTCGTTCTCATGACCATGGAAGAACTTCAATACCGTCTGGATATGCTGGATCGATTTCTCATTGAATTTTTAGAAGGGCCATATGAAGAGGTGGTCAACAAGGTTCCTGAATTTAAGCGTTTCATCGCGGGCCTTCGAAAATAGATGTTTTAGATAGGCTCTTATATATTACTTCGCTGTATCATGGGAGACGAACAAGAGAAAAATCAGGTGACAACCCCTCTCCAGGCGTTTTTTCGAAATACATCGCATCGTTTCTCGATGAGTATATCCGGTCTCCTCGCCCTCCTTTCTTTCGCTGTTATTTGGCAGAGCATCGGGAGCCGCGACGCCGTCATTGTTCTTCATTATAATGTATATTTCGGGATCGATATTCTCGGGGAGTGGTGGCAAGCATACTTCATTTCTTTTACGGGCGTTGGTATCTGGGCGGTGCATGTTTTTCTGGCGTTTCGATTTTTTCGTCTCGGAAAGTTGGCTCTTTGTCGAATGGCATTATTCTCCCTCTTGTTTCTTGAGGGGATGGTGCTCATCGCCTCAATTGCCATCGGGCTTGTGAATTATTAGCGTATGTCCTTATTCGCCGTCCCATTTCTTTTGGCACTCGGAGGATCGATCATCCTTTCTCTCTTTTTTTCCCTTCCGTATTTCCGCTCTTCTCGAAATCGGGTCGGATCGCGACATCGCCATAACGGGATGTTTTCTCGTTTCGGTGGCATCGCCATCATCCTCGCATTTTTTTTCGCAATCGGTATCGATCAGCACCTTGTCATGACGAGACCGCTCTGGGGTTTGGTCGCTGGGGGAGTATTCATTTTCCTCTTCGGTCTCGCGGATGATTTCTTCGAACTTGATTGGAAGACACAGCTCCTCTTCCAGGTCGCACTCGGGGTGATCGTCTACTTTTTCTCCATCCGGATTGATTTCGTGACGAATCCTTTCGGGGGCATCATTGACTTCTCTCAGTCGGGTATCGTGGGACTGTCATTTTTCGTGACACTGGCATGGATCCTTCTCCTGATTAATGCCGTCAATTGGCTTGATGGGGCTGATGGGCTCCTTGGAAGCGTCGGGAGTATCGCGGCCATCACGGTTTTTTTCGTCAGTCTGCGTCCTGAAGTGCATCAGCCTCCCATAGCGCTCCTTTCCGCGGCACTCCTCGGTGCGATCATCGGATTTCTTCTTTTCAATATTCCGCCTGCTCGGATTTTCGCCGGAACGACCGGGTCGATGTTCATCGGCTTTTCATTGGCTGTGTTTGCTATGATCGCGGGATCGAAGATCGCGACGACAGTATTGGTCCTGGCGCTTCCGATCGTTGATGCGATCATAGTGGTGTTGTGGCGGGTTTTTTCCGGGGAATCGATTTTTCATCCTGACGAAAGGCATATCCACTTCCGCCTAATGAAGCTCGGATGGTCATCGTCGAAGATATTCCTCACGATCACACTTTTCACGGGACTTATCGCGACTATCGCACTCCAGGCCTCGCCACTCTTCAAGGCGATAGCATTCCTTTTCATTCTCGGCTGTTTTACCCTATTCTTTTTTTGGTTGGAACGAGCTCTGAAAAGAAAGCAATCTGTATGATACACAAGAAAGCAGTGATTTTGATCGGTGTACTTCTTCTTATCGGAATTTTTTCGTGGATTTATTTCTTGGAATCATCCGAGAGAGTCGTGAAAATAGGTGCCAAGCAGTGGGTGGTCGAGCAAGCATCGACCAAGGAATCAAGAATTCTCGGTTTGGGTTTGCGGGAGTCTTTGTCTCCCGGAACCGGGATGCTCTTTCTTTTCCCGGATATCGGTCCGGGGAGGTATTCGTTTTGGATGGAGGGGATGCAGTTTCCCCTCGATATCGCCTGGATACGTGATGGCCGAATCGTTTTTCTCGAGCGGAATATACCCGCTGATTCCCGGGATGTTTTCCGCCCCTCTGAAGACGCGGATGCGGTTCTCGAAGTGAATGCCGGAGAGTTGTCGGACGTAGTGATCGGAGATATCGTGAAGTAGGATAGTCCCACCTGAAAAAAGAGAAACAAAACACCCCCGGAGTTCCGGGGGCTTTTTGGAGAAAGAACAAAGGCGTTTTTTACTTGAGTGATGGAGCTCGCGCAGAATATTTCTTGAGATTCTCGAGCTGTCGATCATTCAGCGTCTTTGATTTGCTGATGGCCGAATCGATGAGTGCCTTCGAAAATTCAATGCTGGTTCCTATCTTCACGCTTCCCTTGTGATCGGCATTCTTTCGGAGATAATCCTCGATATAGACCTTGTGTTCCCTAGAGAGCGAAGAGTCTGGATTTTTCTCGAGATAGTTGCTCAGTGCGCGTCTCGCGAGATGAGTTGATCCGTTTCCCTTTTCAGCTGATTCGATGAAGGATGTCTCTGTTTCCCGTGAAAGCTCAACTGGAGTCTTTTGTTCGGTGACAGCGACATTTTTCTTCGCGATTTCGCTCAAAGCGTTTTCAGCGTCGGTCGTTTCTTCCGTAGCGGATCCTGATCCAACCGTATCGGTATTCGCGTTCCGTCCCGAGTAAGAATAGATTCCGAGGGCGATCGCAGCGACGATAAATACGCTGACGATAACACGGAGATTATCTTGTACCCAGGCCGTAGCCTTATCTCCAGCTTCTTCTTGGAGGTCGATGGGTTCGTTTTCGTTCATGTCAATTCACCTTCCTTTCTAGTGATAAGACCCCCATACGCTTTCATTGCAGGGCGCAAAAGAGCGCAGAGGGAGGTTCTTTGGATAATATTGTTTAGGTACAGCTTTCGTTGAAGCGCCTCCCGAAAGGCTCTGCAGCCTCTGGGTCGACCCCGTCTCTCTACTGTATGAATATGCGCCGAGTGTGTCAATCTAGACAAAAAGTGCTGTTTTCACCGTAATAGAAGGGAAAATACCAGGTAATAGTGAGAGATTTTTTTCTGTATTGGAATCTTCTTGATGAATAAATGTGCGAATATTTTTTTGTAATAAATTTTCAATTTCTAATTTCTAATTTCCAATCAATTTCTAATGAATAAATTTCCAAAATGTAAAATTATTTTTTTACTTTTATTTTCATTCATCAATTGATGGAGAAAAATGAAAATACATAATGAATACTATTTGTTTGAGATTTATTTTAAAATTTATAATTTATATTTTGAAATTACGTAGAGGGTGTTGACACATTTTCATTTTCCCCTTTGCATTTATTTTAAATAGTATATAATGAATACAAGTAGAAATATTTTTTTAAAATTTTCTACACACATGAGAAAACTTTCTCGATGTGCATAAAGAAAAAAATAAAACTAGGAGGAGGTGATCTACATGGCAACAAAGAAAAAGGCCGCCAAGAAGACCGTAAAGAAGGTGGCAAAGAAGAAGGTAGCAAAGAAGGCTGTAAAGAAGACAGTCAAGAAGGCTGCTAAGAAGGCCGTAAAGAAGGCTGTAAAAAAGACCGCAAAGCGCAAGTAATTGCCTTTCACTTTTTTTCAAAAAAACAAACTCCAATGTGAGTTTGTTTTTTTGTGCGAATGATTTTCACTCGGGATGATTTTGGATGATGAGGAAGCGATTTCTTCCTGAAAGATCCGGAAGGATTGATGCTTCCGATTGTGGGAAGAGTTCCTTTCCCTGGGCGAGGAGAGATTGGCTCTGTTCCGGGCTTATCTCAAGGATAATGAGATGGGACTTCGGGGATTTTTTCTGGCATTGTTTCAGGAGTTCCCGCATGAGGGCGGTTCCATCTCCGGTATCTCCCTGAAGAGCATTCTTTGGTTCATAGAGGCGTACATCTTCGGGAGAGGCTTCGTATATCTCTTTGGAGAGATAGGGAAGATTCGCCGTGAGGATAAGGAAGGGTGTTCGAAAATAAGATTCCGGAATATCGGTAGTGAGGTTGCTTTCCTGGAAGCGGATGAATCGATCCATATCATGATGCACGGCATTTTTTCTCGCGATGGCGATGGCGTCTTTTGATATGTCACCGGCAGCGAATTGCGTACATGAAAAAATATTCGGATGAGTTGATTGGAGCGCTTTCCCAATGCTGATCGGAATACATCCACTCCCAGTCCCAATATCAATAAGTGAAATGGTTTTTTCTTTTTCTGCAATCTGCAATCTGCAATCCGCAATTGTTTCTAACGCATACTCGACGAGTATCTCCGTCTCCGGTCGTGGTATGAGGGTTGCTTCCGTGACGAAGAAAGGAAGTCCGAAGAATTCTTTTTCACCGGTGATGTAGGCGATCGGTTCATGTTTCTTTCTTCTCTCGGCGCATCGTTCGAGGAGCGCCCCTTCTTCTTGGGAGAAAGTACGTTCCGGATGTGCGAGAATGTATGTCTTCTCTTTTTTCAGCACGAAAGAAAGAAGGAGTATGGATTCTCCTTCGGGAAGTTCTTTCTGATTAATACGAAGCCAGTCATGGATCGTCATATGGAAATGTTAGCCGAGCGCCTTCTCTCGCCTTATGCGGAGATCTTCGGCCTCAAGAGCATCCAAGATGAGGCTAATGCGGCCAGTGAGTACCTCGTGTATATGACTCCATGATTCCTTGATCCGATGGTCGGTAATGCGATCCTGCGGGAAGTTATACGTGCGAATCTTCTCGCTTCGGTCGCCCGTGCCGATCTGGTCGCGCCTGGCATCGCCGAGTTCCTTGGCCTTGCGGTCTTCTTCCGCCTGCAAGAGTCTTGATCGGAGAACCTTCATGGCCTTTTCCTTGTTCTTGATCTGTGATTTTTCATCCTGACAGGAAACGACGAGGCCGCTCGGGAGATGCGTGATACGAACGGCACTATAGGTGGTGTTGACGGATTGACCGCCAGGACCGGAAGAGCAGAACGTGTCGATACGGAGATCATTTGGCTGGATGGTGATATCGACTTCTTCAGCCTCAGGAAGGATGGCGACGGTCGCCGTGGAAGTATGGACGCGTCCCATCTTCTCGGTTTCCGGGACACGCTGCACTCGGTGCACTCCTGATTCATGCTTGAGCTTCCGATAGACGGGCTGATCGCCGCTTCCGCGACTGATTTCGGCGACGATTTCCTTGAATCCTCCGAGTCCGGTCTCGCTTGAGTGGACGACGCTCATGTGCCAACGCTGTTCCTCGGCATATCTCGCGTACATGCGGAAAAGCTCCGCCGCGAAGAGAGAAGATTCATCACCGCCCGCGCCGGCTCTGATTTCGATGATGACGTCCTTTTCATCGCGAGGGTCGCTCGGGATAAGTGCTTCCTCGATCGCTTTTTCGAGCTCATTTTTTTTCTGCGAGAGGATGATGTTATCCTCCATGGCGAGCGCGGAAAGTTCGGCATCCTCACTTTGGCTGAGGAGGGCGTTATCACGCATGGATTGTTCGATCTCCTTGAGTGCTGATACTTTCTCGAGGAGCGCTCCGAGCTCTGCCTTTCGACGGCCAAGTTTGGCCATTTCCTTGGGATGGTTGGTGATATCCGGAAGGGAGAGTGCTTCTTCGATATTTCTGGCCTCTTCTTCGAAGGAGAGGAATATTTGGTGATCCATATTCAGATAGCAACTAACAATTAACAGTTAACAAAAGACAATAAACAGAGAATAGTTAGTGAATAGAGAGTTAGTATAATTTAAGTATACTGTTTTTCTTGATCCTTGTTGACTGTTAGCTGTTTATTGTTGGCTGATTTGTAGCAAGAATCCCGCTCGAACGGATGTCGGAGCGGGATTCTGAATACAGTCAAAGGGAGCTATTTTACTTCG
>JAUPWD010000083.1 GCA_030916685.1 Patescibacteria group bacterium | reverse complement strand
GGACATACCCGAGCTTGGCCTCGAAGGCAAGAATCTCCTCGCCGAGAACGCTAAAACGGAAATGCCCCGGCTCGATGATACCCGCATGAACCGGCCCTACGGGAATCTCATAGATTCCCTCTCCTACGGGGATATTAAAAGCATATGGGGTCGCCGTTTTCCCAACCGGATGACTCTTCCCATCGAAATCCTTCCGAAGTGGAAAGACATTGTCCGGAAAGTCATCATGGAGATTGAGCCGCCGGAGATCAGGATGTCCCTCAGGAACAAGGCCGAAGAAAGTATGTATCTCCCGTTCATACCCGGTCGCCTGATGAATCACCGATGCGAGTGTTGGGAATTTCGGTACTGCCTGATCAATCGTAATATAGGGCACGAGAAATATATTCTCCTTTGGAATACCGAAGACCGCATACACGTGAAACATACCGGTCGCCCTCCGATCATCCAGGGCAGTCATGGTCGAGAGAGTGAGTCCTTTGGCAGAAAAAAGATTCTGACACACCGACACCCATTCATCCATACGCACACGAAAAGCAATTACCTTTCCGTGATCCTCGGGGGTATATCGATCGAGACCGAATCGCATCATTATTTCCTGTGTTGTAGCCATACTGATATATCTATTGGTTGAGTAAAAGTGTCGCCTGATCGAGCACCATCCGAAGCGGCGCAGGAAGAGATACAGAAAGTGCGACGAATACTACCGCGAGCACCACGATCGGAACAATCGTGAAAACATTGGATTCCCCGGGGATCACCTCCTGTGGAGCCTTTCCGAAAAACATCGCCGATACCTGACGGAAAAACCCGAAAAATACCACCGCGAGGAGTATCAGTACCAGTGAAACCAGGAGTGGGTACCGCTCAAATCCAGCCGTAAGAATAAGCAT
Organism: Patescibacteria group bacterium; assembly: GCA_030916685.1. Next base: position 2,754 of record JAUPWD010000083.1, on the reverse strand, counting down.
CTTACTCATGAACACACCGAATGGTGGTAGACCGGAAAGTGCGAGAAATCCACCGAAGAAAAGAATGCCCGTGAGCGGAAGTGTCTGAAATACACCACGGATATTCACTATCTTTGTCGATCCATACTTCACGAAGATATTCCCTGCCGACAGGAAAAGGAGCGACTTCAGGAGTGAATGATAGAGAGCATGAAGCAGCGCCGCAAACGTTCCCAATCCTCCAAAGGCGAACCCCAAGGCGAGAATCCCCATATTATCGATACTCGAATACGCGAGTAATCGCTTGTAATTTTTCTGAACGAACATGATGAATGCCGAAAGTGCGACGGAAAATACCCCAAAGAAAAGAAATGCCTGAATGACGAAATCTCCCGCGCCGGCTACCTTCACGATACCTGAGAAACGAAGAATGGCGAGGAGCGCGACATTGAGGAGTACGCCTGACATCAGGGCGGAAATCGGCGACGGAGCCTTGCTGTGTCCATCCGGAAGCCAGGTATGCATCGGTGCGAATCCCACTTTCGTTCCATATCCGACGAGAATACAGGCGAAGGCGATCTTCGCAGCCACTGGAGAGAGACCGGCTCCCGCAGCAAGCCGGAGACTCTCCCAGTCAAAACCGATCACCTCGCCTTCGGGCAAGGAGAAGAAGAGCATCACTCCGAGCAATCCCAAGAGAAGTCCGAGCGAATTCAGCATGAGATATTTCCAAGCTGCCTCCGTCGCTTGCGGCTTATTGTAAAAACTGATGAGAAAAACGGTGGAAAGCGTCGTCGCCTCGATGGCGATCCACATGAGGATCGGATAATTTGCCGAAACCGCGAGGAGCATCGCGAAGAGAAAAATACTGAACAGGACATAATACTGCCGTACGCGAGTGAAACCGATAATCCCCTTCCGAACCTCTTCGCGCAGATACCCGATCGAATGTATCACCGCCATAAGGCCGATACCCGATACGATGAGGAGAAACCAGGCACCGAGTGCATCCACACGGAGCCAGGCGCCGAAAAGAACCGTCTCACCGGCCGCAACCGAAAAAAGAGTATGCACCGCGCCGGAAAACGAAACGAGCTGTGCCACAAAAGCGGCGCCTTCGATGAGTGAACGCTGCCTCGGCCGGAGAATGAGCGAGATGATCGCCGCGAGAAGCGGAGCGATGATGAGAAAAGCGAGAACCATAATATTATTTCTAACCCGATTATTCTTTATTCTTCAGTGAGTTTCTTGAGTGGCGCTGTCGACAGTGTTCCGAATTGCGTATGAATCATGGAGATGAACACCATCGCGACGACAATCCACAATGCGATATCGAAGAGCATCCCAATCTCCAGACCGACCGGCTGCTTGGCACCAATGATCGTCGAGAGAAAAACGATACTGTTCTCCAGACAGAGAATGCCGACTATTTGTGTGAAAATACCCCGTCGGTTAATCAGAAGAAAGATCGACGTGAGCACCATGGAGAGATTGAGCGAAAAGAGTCCGAGCATTTCCGGAGTGAGCACCCCGAGAGGAATGATAATCTTCGAATACGAGAGGATCACCAGAGCCATGACTACGACGAGCGTCAGCGGCGTGCTCAGATAATTCGTGGCGGAAATTTCGGCGCCGGGAATTTTCCGAAGTACCCGGAAGAAAAATGCCGGGGCAATGACAACCTTCACGAAAAAAGTAAGGAGCGCCATCCAGAGAAGCGACTTCTCGCCGAGAGAAAAACCGAGGACGAGGAGAAGTATAGAAAGAAACAATGACTGTACCAGATACAGGCGCACCAAATTCGCGTTCCGGCGAGTGAGATGCATGAGGATCGCCAGGAGGAATGCGAGTCCGTCGAGAAACAATACGATACCCGGAAATGTATTTTCCATAGAATTAGATAGTGATGATAATACCGAGAGCGATCATACCGAGTACGAGCGATGTAAAGAGAAGATCAGGAACACGGAAGATACGGAACTTCGCGATCGTCGATTCCAAGAGAGCGATAGAGAGGGCAAATCCAAAGGCCTTCAGAGCGAAAATTCCCAAAGAAACAATGATCGTAAAAAATCCGAAATCACTCCCGATCCCCCATGGGAAAAAGAGATTCGCGCCCAAAGCGATAAAAATAAGGAGCTTGTTCGCTGCCGCCCACTCCATAAGCGCCAGTCGCTTCCCGGAATATTCGAGGATCATCGCCTCATGAACCATAGTGAGTTCCAAGTGCGTCGCTGGATTATCCACCGGGAAACGGGAATTCTCTGCCAAAAGCGCGATAAAGAAAGCGAGGAATGCAATGAATATCGGCAAGAGCTGTATCAAAGAAAAATACTGCAATACCGCCACCATACCAACCGCATTGGTCGTCTCGGCGGCGATCGACGGAATGAGCAACGAGAAGAGAAGCCCTCCTTCCGCGAGCGCGGCGATCATCATCTCGCGGCTCGATCCGAATCCCCCGAATCCACTTCCAGTATCCATGCCAGCAAGCGCCAGGAAGAAAGTCCCCAGAACGAAAAGATACATGATTACGAGGAAATCACCCGATGGAATATAGGTCGTTACCAGAGAGAAGATCGGAATACTCGCCCCGATGAGCATCGTCACGCCAAATACGATAAACGGTGCCACGCGGAAAATCCATGAAGCATCCCTCGAAATAACTTCGTCCTTGCGGAAGAGTTTCAGAATATCAAAGTATGGCTGCAATATGCTCGCGCCCTCTCGATTCTGCAGGCGTGCTTTTATCTTCCGGATGATACCGATCAAAAG
>JAUPWD010000082.1 GCA_030916685.1 Patescibacteria group bacterium | reverse complement strand
GAAGCATGGAAGGAATCGCATAGACTGACTATTGATATATACCGAGCAACTGAAAAATTTCCACAGAGCGAGGTATTTGGTCTGACATCACAGATGAGACGTGCTGCTGTTTCTATTGTTTCGAATATTGCGGAAGGATTTTCTCGAAACAGCCCAAAAGAGAAAATACAATTTTATGCTATAGCGAAGGGCTCAAATACAGAATTGCAGAGCCAGTTGCTTGTAGTCCGTGATATAGGTTATTTGGATAAAATATTATTTGATAAAATAGCAGAAAGAACTATTCAAGCGAGCCGTCTCATGACGGGGTTGATACGAAAATGTAAGACTGATTGATACTTTATACTTCATACGAAATACTTTATACTTCCAATTATGTCTATAAATGAGCGGGTAGAATCCGGAACACAACTCCTCATCCGCGCGGCGATCATCGTCGCGGGGGTGTATTTCCTGTACCTCATTCGTGATGTTGTGGCGGTAGTATTGCTCGCCGTTCTGACGGCTGCGGCTTTGGTTCCCGCGATTGCCAAGTTTCGGAGTCTCGGCATATCCCGGACGATGGCGGTGATCATTGTGTATATGCTCCTCTTGAGCGCGGGAGTGCTCCTGCTCGCGGTACTCCTCCCGCTCTTTTTCTCCGAAGCGAAACAATTCCTCTCGAACTGGCCGGAATATGCTAGGCGTCTCGATACGTTCATGAGCGGGGTGGAAATCTATGCGCAGAGTATCGGCCTCGAATTCAGTAAGGATGAATTCTTCCGGACCATCGAAGGAAACATTAATCAATGGTTCTCGCAGATATTCGCCACGACGGTCGGTGTGTTCCAGGGATTCATTCATTTCATCGGATACTTCTTCCTCGCGCTCTACCTCTCTCTCGAGGAGAAGGGTATCGAGAAATTCTTCCTCCTGCTCACGCCGAAGGAATATCATGGGCACGCTCTCTCGCTCGCGTCACGCATGCAGGGCAAGGCGAGTCAGTGGCTGTTTGGTCAGGCGATTCTGATGCTCATTGCATTCGCGATATACTATGTCGGGCTGTCGCTCCTCGGTGTTCCGTATGCTCTCGCCATCGCCTTCTTCGGCGGGCTGATGGAGATCCTTCCGTATATCGGGCCGATACTCGCTGCGATTCCGGCGATCCTCATCGGACTCCTTTATTCTCCGGCGCTTGGCTTCGCAGCGCTCGTATTCTATTTCATCGCGCATCAGGCCGAGGCACATGTCATCGCACCACAGGTTATGAAGCATTCTGCGGGACTCAATCCGGTCGCGCTCATCATCGCGATCCTGATCGGACTGGAACTCGCGGGGCCAATCGGCATCGTGCTCGCCGTTCCGATCACGATGATGCTCTCGGTCTTCGTGGAAGATATCCTTATCAAGCGAAACGCCTGATGAATTTCTAATTACCAATTTCTAATTTCTAAACAATTTCCAATGACTGAATTCTAAAATTTTTGAATTGAGAAATTAAGACATTGTTTGAAAATTGTGAATTGAAAATTGAAAATTATTTTGTTATGCAAAATTCAGGTACTCTCTACATCGTCGCCACTCCCATAGGAAACTTGGGGGATATTACTTTGCGTGCACTCGAGACGCTCAAGATCGTGGATGCAGTGCTCTGCGAGGATACCCGTGTGACGGGGAAATTGCTGGCGCGATATGAGATACAGAAATCCATGGTGTCGTGTCATGAGCATACCGATGATGCCAAGCTCGCCCATATCGTGGAGCGACTGAAGAACGGTGAGAGCCTCGCCTTCGCATCGGACGCCGGGACGCCGGGACTTTCCGATCCGGGAAATAAACTCGTCTCGCTCGCCCTGACCGCAGAAGTTCCAGTCGTGCCGATTCCGGGTGTGTCCGCACTCGCCACTATCGTCTCGGTCGCCGGTATTGATATGCGGGAATTCGTCTTCCTTGGATTTCCTCCGCACAAGAAAGGCAGGGAAACATTTTTCAAGAAAGTCGCCGCGATGGAATATCCAGTTATGTACTATGAATCTCCACATCGGGTTATCAAGAATCTCGATTTGCTCGAAACATTTGCACCGGAAAGAAAGGTTATCATTGGGCGAGAATTGACCAAGATGTTCGAAGAAGTGCTCCGCGGTTCGATAGAAGATATGCGGAATTATTTCACAGTGAACCCAGGGAAACAGAAGGGGGAGTTTGTTGTTATAATCTATTAGTCTGTTAACGTGTTAAAAATAAAAAAGACCCGGACGCGTGCGTGGCACGGCCGGATCGGGTGATGGGGGCATTAGCCGACGAAGGGGAATCGCCCCGCCAGATGCTGGTAGAAGAATTTTTCTACCGCCTTGATTTTGGGGAAAAGCCAGTTGGCGAGATCCCCGTTGGCGAAGGTGCAATCGCCACCCGTCGCGCAGTTGGCGGACAGACTGGCGTAGAGAATCGCGATGCCAATCATTATCGCAACTGCACTGTGGAGCTCGCTGGGAAACTTCCCGTGAGTCACGCAGGTGATACCTTGCTTGTTCATGAGATTCTCCTTGGGTTGTGGTGGTAGGTACTTATTATATATTATAAACTAAAATTAGTATTTTGGCAATAGCCTCTAAAAAAGTGCCTTGATGAAGCCATGAAAGAATGCAAGAATGTATGGGAGATTAATTGAAACAGCGCCTGCCCGCCTTGGGAGGGGACGCATCGCTCCAAAAGCGGAACGACTGCTATTACGCAATACAGTATGAAACCATTTTATATAACAACAACCCTGCCATACGTGAACGGATTGCCACATATCGGGTTTGCACTCGAAGTAGTGCAGGCGGATGTCATCGCACGGTATCAGACGCTCCTCGGGAATGAGGTTGTGTTCAATATCGGTACCGACGAGCATGGCGTGAAGATCTATGAGGAGGCGGAGAAGAGAAGTATGACCCCGCAGGTATTTTGCGATGAGATGTCGGAGCATTTCCGCTCACTCAAATCGCTTCTCGATATCAGCTATACGGATTTCATACGGACGACGGACGCGCATCATATCGAAGCGGCGCAGGAATTCTGGCGACGATGCTTGGCGAACGGCGATATCTACAAGAAGCAGTATCAGATGAAATACTGCGTGGGATGCGAGCTCGAGAAGACGGATTCGGAATTGGTGGATGGGAAATGTGTTGATCATCCGAATCGAGAAATCGAGATTGTCGAAGAAGAGAATTATTTCTTCCGATTCTCGAAGTTTCAGGATGCGCTCCTCGCCCTGTACGGGAAGGATGCCGGTTTCGTCGTTCCGGAGAAGCGTTTGAATGAAATACGTGCATTTGTCGAGCGAGGGCCACAGGATTTCAGTATCTCGCGATTGGCGAAGAAAATGCCATGGGGGATACCGGTGCCGGATGACGCAGAGCACGTGATGTATGTTTGGTTCGATGCACTGGTGAATTATATCTCGACACTTGGTTGGCCGGATGAGGAGAAATTCTCCCGGTTCTGGCCGGGCGTACAGATTGCGGGCAAGGACAATCTTCGTCAGCAGTCGGCGATGTGGCAGGCGATGCTCCTCTCCGCCAGTGTGGCTCCGTCGGCGAAGATTCTCATTCACGGGCATATCACCAATGCGGGACAGAAAATGTCGAAGTCGCTGGGGAATGTCATCGCGCCAAGCGAGCTCGTGGAGAAATTCGGTATCGATGGAGCGCGGTATATCCTCCTCTCGGCCGCGGCATTCGGCGAGGATATCGATATCACCTGGGAACGCATGAGTGAGAAATACAATGCCGATCTCGCGAATGGACTGGGCAATCTTACCTCTCGACTCATCAAGCTTTCGGAAAAGCTTGATGCAGACAACAATCAACAATTAACAGCTAACGGAGAATATCCCGAAGAGCTTCAGAAGCTGATGGATGAATACAGGATGACGGAGACTCTCGAATGGATCATTGGTCGGACACGGGCACTTGATAAGAAGATTGCCGAGGTGAAGCCGTGGGAGCTTGTGAAGACGGATATGCCAGTCTTTGAAAAAGAAATGACTGGATTCCTCACTGAGCTTTCCTTCATCGCGTCTGCTCTCAGTCCATTCCTCCCACAGACTTCAGAGAAAATCCTGAAAGCTCTGCAGGAAGGAAAAACGGAGCCACTTTTTCAGAGAATCTAAAATGTATTATGTATCGTGTATTGCGTATAAAGTATGGAGAGAAATCGAAATACATAATACAAGATACGAGATACAAAATACTTCGTATGTATGTTGGATATTCACGCGCATCTGCATGACCTTGCCTTTGACGCTGACCGCGATGCCGTCGTGAAGCGCGCTTTCGATGCGGGCGTGACGAAGATCATCACTATCGGGACGGATACCAAGGAAAGTCGGAGGGCCGTAGCGTGCGCAGAACGGCATGAGGGGGTGTATGCGAGTGTGGGGATACACCCGGACTTTTTCAATGAAACCATTGAAAAAGAATCACCAATCACCAAAATCCAAGAAACAAATAATCATCAATCATCAATCATCAATCATCAAGAAATACTTTCCGAATTGAAGGAGATTGCCCTTTCTTCAGATAAGGTGGTGGCGATCGGGGAATGCGGATTGGACTATTACAATCAGCAGCTAACAATCAACAGTCAACAAAAGAAGATGCAAAAGGACGGGTTTGTCGCTCAGATTGAGATAGCAAGGGAATTACAATTGCCATTGATTATTCATTGTCGTCCATCCGTGGGAACGGTAGATTCCTACGAAGATATTTTTCTTATTCTAAAATCTAAAATCGTAAATCTTAAATCAGCAGTACTTCACTGCTACATGGGCGATACCGAAGTGACGAAGAAATTCCTTGAATTGCCAGGCATACGCTTTTCTTTTACGGGGAATATCACCTATTCAGTGAAAAAATCTGTAGCAGGTACGAAAGACGATTTGACTGAGGTGGTGAAGATGATACCGATTGACCGGATGCTCGCCGAAACGGACTGCCCATACCTCGCGCCCGTTCCGTATCGGGGAAAGCGGAATGAACCGGCATATGTGGTCTCAGTTATCGAAAAAATAGCTGAACTCAAGGGGATTTCCCGAGAAACAGCAGAACAGGCGGTGATCGCAAGTGTGGAAAAGATTTTTAGTATCTAGCTTAAATCTCATGCCTTGCTAAAATGTTCCCATTTCGAGCGAAAACCATGAAGAAGTGAGAAGGAATATCTAGATATTCCGACGAGCTTTGATGGGTTTGCAGCCGGAATGAGAATATTTGAGCAGGCAAGCGGGGCATGGCGCTTTATAACCGCGGTGAGATTTAAATAGATACTTAAGGTATAATTCAGATATAAACTGATAATCGAAACAGAGTATGGGAAATATGGGCGAAATGCCGGTAATCGAAGGGTTGCAGGCAAAGCGGGCAGAATTTCGTGGTGCGAAAATAGAGGATGACATGCGTTCAGAGGATGACGCGAAGGATATGGAAGCGGAGAAAAAAATATTGGCTGCAGAAAGTTTCGCGAAAGCAAGGGATTTTCAGGCGCAGCTTGTTGGCTTGGAGGCGAAAATCAAGGCTGGGGGGCCATTGAAGGCGACATATGAAAAAATTCGAGATTTATTGGAAGTAGAGTATGATGCCGCGATGGATGCTGCTTTAAAAAATTCGACAGAGAGTTCGGACACAGCTCTCATGCAGTAATTTTCTTTTTGTTTGACGATAGAGCGAATTTCTCGTATTATGGAGTCGGCTTGTTTTGTGAGAGTGGCTCTAAGAACAGCCGACTTTTTTATTTGAGACCTTTTTGGTATAACAGCGGACGCACCGCTCAAAAAGCGGAACGACCGCTATTATTCAATATATGGAAATTTCAATTGCAGCAGAAAAATACTTCGAGTGGCTTGGATTCCCGATCACGAATGCCTTTGTTATCACGCTTCTCGTCGGCCTTATCCTGATCGTGTCATTTAGTCTTCTTTCAAAGCGCTTGCAGATGGTTCCGCGAGGGTTTCAGAATGTCGTCGAAGCGCTTGTCGAAGCACTGCTCAATCTCGCGACGGACATCATGGGAG
>JAUPWD010000081.1 GCA_030916685.1 Patescibacteria group bacterium | reverse complement strand
GGTGATTTCTTTTCTTCTGTCATATTCAAATAGTATTACAAAAAAAATATACCCTCCTGGGGTATATTAGAAGAAACAATGGAATGAGTCAACCCCGCACCTTTTGAGCACAGCACCCTAAGCGCCAGTAACCCATCAAACTATGAAAAATCATAGGGGGCACGAAGTATCACATGACATCAAGCAGAAAAGGTGTTCAAAAGGTGCGGGGTCAAATGTCCTCACCTTCTCTCGCGTGCGACCTGACGGATTGTTTGAAGAGATCACCTTTTTCCTCGAAATCTTTCCAGAGCGAATAGCTCGGCGAAGCCGTAGACAAGAGGCAAACTTTCCCCGAAGCGGTATGTTGAAAAGCGAAGGCGACCGCCTCTTCCATACTCTCGGTTTCGAATATGGTAAAGCCGTCCCGAGATGTGAGCATCCGTTCGCCGGTTTTCGGGAAGAGAACGATATTCCGCACATGATGCGCTCGGAGAGATTTCTCGAGCTCCCTGAAATCATAGCCGCGATCCGCTCCCCCGAGGAAAATCGTATCAACATCCGGAAGCGCCTCGAGCGCCATCATCGTCGATTCCGGCGTCGTCGAAATAGCATCGTCATAGAACGTGATCCCTTCGAAAGTGCCGACGCATTCCAATCGATGTGGCAAAGGCCTGAAGTTCATAATCGCGTCCTTAATTGCCTCATCGGAAATATCAAGAAGCCTGGCAACAGCGAGAGCTGCCCGGATATTTTCCTGATTGTGTTTCCCGAGAAGTGGAATTTCCTCTTCCGAAAGAGGAATTTCTTCTGAGAAGGGAAATCTCAAGGCAGTGTCCCCTGCTTTCTGAAAACGGAATATGTTTTCCTTGGCTGCATAATAATTCTCTACGCCCCCGTGATAATCCATATGCTCCGGGAACAGATTGAGGAGTACCGCGATATTCGGAGAGTATTCGATATCATCGAGCATATAGCTCGAAAGTTCCACAACGAAAATTTCCTCGGGATCGATCGCCTCCGAAAAAACGCCGAGCATCGGACTGCCGATATTACCGATGAGCCGAGCCTTCCTCCCTCCTGCCTTGAGCATCTCGAAGATAAGGCTCGCTGTCGTACTCTTCCCCTTGCTCCCCGTCACACCGATCGTGAAATTTTTATTCTGTGAAAAAAAGACATTCGTCGCCGTCACGTACGGAACGTTCACCTTCGTTTTCGATATCCCCGGCGTCTTGACCACGAGATCGAATTCATTCTGTCTCTCGAGATATTGATCATCATCGTTCTTGTCCAAGATGCCGATTTCCAAATGAGGATGTGTTTTCCTGATATATGCCTCCGTCACATGCCCCTCTCTCCCATACCCGAGAATACCTACTTTCTTCACGCCCAAGAAACGAAACGGGGTCGGAAGCGTCGGTGCAGAGGCAGTACGAAAAACCTTTTGAACAAGGTCCGATGGATGCTGTATGCTCGAAAGCAATTCACGTACCACCGCCGTATCGGCGAACCGCTCCGAAGCGAGGAAAAGAGCCGCCTGCGATTCCTCAAATGTCCCTACACAATCGAATGGTTTCATGTCACCTAGTCCCAAGACACCGCGAAAGAGAGGCATGAGCGCGACATCTTCGAAAAGATTTTTTCGAAAAATACCGAGGAGTTCCTCTTCATGGAGAAACGGGGAGAGCATGAGAAAAACGAAAACACATTTCGGACACTCGCCACACCAGAGGTGCTCCGGACGCTCGATGGAAACCCGGAAACTCCTGTTGCAACTCGAAAAAAACGGAAAGAACTTTTTCTCCAATGCGAACATCTGCGCCACCCGAATCTCATAAAACTGCCGAAGGAGCGAGAAGTAGGTGATATCCGGTGTGATATATTTCCTCGTATACTCCTGGAGGAGCATCTCGAATTCCATCGACTTGCTCCACTGATGATTGATCATCTCACCTTCGTATTCGATATTCCCGAAATTACTACTCTGCTCATTCGCCACGATGACATATTTGTACCCATAGAGTGCCGCCGTGAAAAGACCAATGAATCCGAAAATCGCGGAAATAGGAATATGCCCATTGTACGACCCTTCATGCGCCTCAAATATCTGTGGGTCGAGCATCCTCCGTATCACGAGGGATGGCCGTCCGATTTCTTCCATCACCCGCTCGGAAATACCATCCGCCCGCTCCGTCTCCACGAGAAAGGAAGTGACATCGAAATCTTTGAGGAGCGTCGCCGCGACAATCGAGTCCTTCCCCCCTCCGATGCCGAGCAGGAATCGGTCTTCCGTATGAGCACGATATGGGGAGACCTCGATATCCGCGTACGGGAATTTCGCGAGTCGGTTCGGGCTGAGCTTGTTCCGATACAAAAATTCTCCGAGCCCTTTCCGATAGACGGTATTCCAAAAGTCGGCCTGCTCCTGTGAGAGATGGAAGCTCATCGATATTTCCGACGGGCAATAGAGTTTGTAATAGCTGATGCCGAGAATGAGATGAAGGGATTCAAGTATTCTTTGCATGAGTCCCGAATGGATATCCTCCGGAGTCCGTGGCAAAACAAGCGTCTCCGTAAACGTGATCGGATCGCGATCGACGAACTCCACACGATACCGAAAAACCGCCCGATGCGAATCGAGATCAATAGTATGGCTGTCAAAATGAAAGAGTGTTGGCTGTGGATTCATAAAAAATAGGCTCATATAAGCCATGAGCCAATCTAATATACCACGAAAGACTGATTTTTACCACGAAAAGAGAGGTTTCTTTCGATGGAGAATACGACCTGAGCGCATGCCGGAAGCCCGCCCGGAAAGGAGTATCGGCTCACCGTTGACGACCACATCATTGATCCCGATCGGATATT